>JAFYUG010000285.1 GCA_017558545.1 Oscillospiraceae bacterium
GCCTTTGACCTGGATATTCTTCTCAACTGCCTTTCCGTCCCTTCCGACGAAAACAGGATTAAGCTGGACGGAGAGATAAACCGCGTTGTATGCCGCCGGGGTCAGCGCCACCACAGCGCCTTGAAAAAATATTTCTCTTCCCCCAAGAGCGAGGGAGCATACCTTGTTGCCGAGCTCTACCCCAGGCATATTGCCTCTTTCGCCCGGGACGGAGCTTTGGATGTGCCTGAGCACTATAAGGAAATAGTTCAGCAGAGCATTTCCTATAAGTTTTCTCCCAAGGCCGCGAGACTGCCCCGCTTCATAGCTTCCTTAAACGAAAAGGCTCAGCGCACAGTTTGCGACAACGAAAAAATATACATAGAAGACAGCAAAAATCTCAGCGAGTATGAAAAAGCGGCCATTTTGGCCACTCACACAGCCAACACCTCCGTATACTCCTTTGCCGCAGAGCTTGAATACCACGCAAAATTTTTGATGCCCATACTCAGAATAAAACTCCCCTTCTTCGGAAAGAGCATCTATGAGTCCGCCATCAGAGCCGACATGACCATAGACGACGGGGAATTCGAAGGCCCCGCTCCCTTCCACCGCCACGATTCCAAAATAGTTAAAAGACAAATTGCCCTTCACGGAAATAAATGAAGGATATATTAGGTACTGATCATGGATAAACTTGTTAGAAAAATTGAAGTTCCTCTTGCCAAAAGAGCCATCAAAAATGCCGGACTATACATAGTTGAGAAAAGCGACCTTGACCGTTTGGCCGAGATTGCCGCCGACGCATATCTGGACTATCCTCTGCACAATTGGCTCACCAAGGGAAAATATGACCCCAAGGCTTCCAGACTTATAATGCAGATAACCTTGAAAGCCATGACCGAGGACGCGGTTATCTATGCCGACAGCGAAGAGCTCAACGGCTTTGCCGTTTGGCTGCCCATAGGTTTCACCGGCAGCAAGACCATTCCCTTCCTTGTAAACGGCGGGCTTAGCCTTATTCTCCATTCCGGCCTTGGCATAATAGGAAGACTTCTCACCTATGAAAGCTATGCAATGAACCTTAAAAAGCAGTTCACCGATAACTACGATTGGTATCTATATAATCTCTCCATCAAAAAGGATGCTCAGGGCAAGGGCATTGCCAGCAAGCTGCTCAGACCCATGCTGCAGTTTTGCGACGAGGAGAAGATGGTTGCCTATCTCGAAACCAACAAGGATAGCAATGTAAGCCTTTACCGCCACTATAATTTTGCGCTTATGAAGGAAGAGATAATTCCCAAAACACCTGTCACCCATTATGCGATGGTCAGACAGCCTCAAGGAGAATAGTTCATTATGGAAAAAAGCTTTGTTATAAAGGGCAACATCTGCCAGACAAAAAATCCAAAGGAACTTGATTTGCACGAAAATTCCTACGCCGTTTGCATAGACGGCCTTTCCAAGGGTATTTTCGCTGCTCTTCCCGAAGAATATTCCTCCCTCCCCCTTTATGACTATGGGGATGCTCTCATCTTCCCCGGCATGGTGGATTTGCACGTCCACGCCCCTCAGTATGCCTTCCGCGGAATGTGCATGGATTTGGAGCTTATGGATTGGCTTAATCGCTACACCTTCCCCGAGGAAGAAAAATATGAAAATCTTGAGTATGCCCAAAAGGCCTACGGCATGTGTGTGGACGCCCTCAAATCCGGCGCAACCACAAGAGCCTGCATCTTCGCAACCCGCCACCGCGGCGCTACCGAGCTTCTTATGAAGCTTATGGAGGAAAGCGGTCTTATAAGCTTTGTGGGCAAGGTGAACATGGATAGAGAAGCCAGCGAAGCTCTCACGGAAGATAGCGCCGACATCTCCGCTTACACCACCTTCGGCTGGATAAACGCCGTTAAGGACAAGTTTGAGCGCACCTTCCCCATACTCACGCCCCGCTTCATCCCCTGCTGCACCGACAAGCTGATGGAGGAGCTGAGGGAAATTCAGATGGCCTACGGCATTCCCGTGCAGTCCCATCTTTCCGAAAGCAAGGGCGAGATAGAATTTGTCAAATTCCTGCGTCCCGATGATCCCTTCTACGGCGACTCCTATAATGACTATGACCTTTTCGGCAAAAATGACGATATAGACACCGATGTTAAAACCGTCATGGCCCACTGCGTATGGTCCACCGAAGAGGAAGTTGAGCTTATGCGCAAAAATGGCGTATTTGTTGCCCATTGCCCCGCCTCCAACATGAATCTCACCTCCGGCATTGCACCCATACGCAAGTATTTGGATTTGGGTCTCAACATAGGTCTCGGCAGCGACATTGCCGGCGGCCACAGCGACTCCATTTTCAGAGCCATCACCGACGCCATTCAGGTATCCAAGATGTATTTCCGCATGGTGGACGAGGATGTGAAGCCCCTTGTTTTCTCCGAAGCATTTTATTTGGCAACCAAGGGCGGCGGCGCATTTTTCGGCAATGTCGGCTCCTTTGAAGAGGGCTATGAGTTTGACGCCCTTATACTTGATGACAGCGTCCTCCCCCATCCTCAGAAGCTGAATCTGGCCGAGAGAATGGAAAGAGCCGTCTATCTGGGCTTGGACACCAAGAAAATTGCGGCAAAGTTTGCTGCCGGAAGAAAGGTTATATAACATGGCAAAAAAACAGAGAAAATTTGCTGATGACGGCTGGGCCATTTGGGTGGACGGCGACGATACCAGCACGGTTTATATAAACGGTTGGCTCAACCCCAAGGGCAAGAGCTATGTAGATCTTGCCGTTCGCATTCGCGGCGTTAAGGATAGCAAGGCTTTGCACGTCTATGTTCCCTACGCCGTTTCCAAAGAGGAAATTGATGACGTTTCCCTCCTTTTCCACGACACCAAAATTTTGCAGGCAACCTTCTCCGCCGCCTGCATTGTGGACTACAAGAAAAATGCCTACACCTCCGAAATTGCCTATAACGGCAAAACTGTGGACATAGTTCATATCAGTACCACCGATTATGAAGAGCGCAATCTGCGTGAAGGCACTCTCCTCACCATCGATTTGCTTTCCCTGCAGCCTTATCTTGACAACGACGAGGCTTACTTCATCTGGCGCATGCCCCTGAAATCTCTGGACGAGATTTTCAGAAGCCATGTTGACGTTGCAAATGCCATGAGCCGATTCAGAGATCTCATCACCACCCCCGTTGTTTCCGAGAAATACGGCTATTCCATTCGCATCAATGAAGCCCGCCGCCTTCCCGAGGAGATTACAAGAATAGGCGCTTTCCACCGCCAAAAGCTGAAAAAAGCGGTTATCAGCCTCTCCGTTGACGAGAATTACGAGCTTAACGACAGCGCCTGCTACCGCATCCGCCGCATGGAAGAAAATCTCTACCATGATTATCTGCCCAAAAAATATGTGAGCGAGGATGTTATCACTTACCAGTGGAACCAAAGCCGCGACAACAACCAGCAGGGTCAGTTCAATTTCTATTTCACACTCTCCAAAAACTCCGTAAGCAAAAGCAGCATGTTCCTCTATGTTGCTCTGCTTTTGGCGCTGGGCATTGTCGGCGATATACTTGCCGCCTTGGTGCAGAAATTACTTGGCATGTAAGGAGGAGAAATATTAATGAGATTATTAGTTCCAATATGCCTCAACTGCCTTCTTGTTCTTTGCGTTTATCTTGCCGATAAATACACTCCCGCGAAAAAGCTATCCTATGCTGCCAAGCAGCTGATAATAGGTATCCTATTCGGCTGCGTCAGCGCCTTTGCATCCAGCTACGGCGTGGATTGGCTGGGCGCAGTTGTGAATGTGCGCGACGCCGCTCCCCTCTCCGCAGGTCTCATTTTCGGCGCTCCCGCAGGCATCATCTCCGGTCTCATCGGCGGACTTTACCGCTGGTTTTCCGTCTACTGGGGCGGCGGTATGTATACCCGCCTGGCCTGCAGTATAGCCACCATTCTTGCAGGTCTCATGGCCGCAGGACTGAGAAAGCTGATGTTTGACAACAAAAAGCCC
>JAFYUG010000286.1 GCA_017558545.1 Oscillospiraceae bacterium
CGTGTAGGGGGCTTTTTGCCCCCTACACACGCCCCCGCTGCTCTATCTCGTGAGAAAAAGCATAGATTTATGCCTTGCAGCAAAAAGACCGACTATTTATAGTCGGTCTTTTTTTATATATCAATACATTTATGGCTCCCTTGTGTAAAGGGAGCTGTCTGCGAAGCAGACTGAGGGATTGTCAAAATATTAATATCTCTTATTCAAACTCCCAAGGCAGGTCTACCACGGCATACTCATGTCCCAAAGCAGGGATGAGCTTATGGAGCATATCATCCATGGAAAAGGCAATAGAAGAAGTATTCCTGCAGGGGTGGCAGGCGAAGAGCTTTTCATCTAAAAGCTCCTTATCAATAACAAGGCGCACCTTTTTGCCCTCGTCATTCATAAGTCCCAGTAAGCTTGCAGAGCCGCTTTTTACGCCCAAAAGCTCAGTAAGCTTTTCCTCGGAGGCAAAGCTTAGTCTGGAGCAGCCAAGCTGAGCGGAGAGATATTTGGTCTTGAAGGGCTTGCTTCCCGGCATAATAAGCAGATAAAAGTCCGTCTGCTGTCTGTTGGTGAGGAAAAGGTTTTTGGCAATGGTGCAGCCTAAAACTCTGTCGGCCTCGTTTAGATCCTCCATGCTCATAGCCTCGTCATGGTCAACGCGGAGAAAATCTATGGCAAGACTGTCGAGAAGGTCATAGCTTCTTTCCTCTATCTCTCTTCGGCTGCCTTTTTCGGGGCGGCCTTGAAAAAGAAGGGATTCATGCATTGTCTTTTTCCTCCTTGGGAATGCGGTAAGCCCAAAATACAAGGGCAAGAGTTACTATTGCGAAGAAACTGAGGACATAGTAGAAGGGGACATAGCTGCCAACCTTGTCGGCTATAATGCCGGGGATGGAGCCGGTTACAAAAGTTCCAACCATGTAAAGCAGCTGGAAACTTCTCATGGATGAAGGATAGTGGGCGGGGGTGCTGAGGTCTGCGGCCATGCTGGAAAATCCAACGGTGGAGATGGGCAAGCCTAAGCCCATGCAAAGCATGCTCAAAAGGGCAATGGGCATAATGAGCTTTCCGGCAAAGCAGGCGCAAATTTCCCCGATTATCAGCACGGAGCAGAAGCAAAGAGCGGTTTTTCTTCCGCCCATGCGGTCAGCAAATTCGCCGTAGAGAATTTTGCCTGCGGTGAGGGCAAGGCCTATGAAGGAGATAAGGCGAGAAACACTAATGGGGTCAAGACCCTCGGTGGTGTAAAGAACGCTGAGATGGTTCCATCCGGTGTTGCCCATAGTGCCTATGAGGAAACTGGCGGCGCATATAATAAGAAAGCTCTTTCTCTCGTTTTTGGAGCGGGGAGCTTTGATGTCGCTTTGCTTAAGCTCGGGGGGGCGCTGGTTAACCTTGGGACCGATGAGGAAGAAGGAAATAATTGTGGCAACATGCAAAAATGCTCCTTCTGCCCAAAATGCATGGCGAAGGGAGTAGGCGGAAATTATGGCTGTTGCAATGGGAGGGCAAATAATGGTTGCAGCTCCCGTGCCGGCGGAGCATATTCCCAATGCCAAAGTGCCGTGGCTTGCAAATACTCTCTTGATGGCTATGGAAACGCTTACCGTGCCGCCAAGA
>JAFYUG010000287.1 GCA_017558545.1 Oscillospiraceae bacterium
ATAATGCTGTGAGCCGTCCAACTCAACAACAAGCCTTGCCTTCGGGCAATAGAAATCCACAATATAAGGGCCAATAGGCTTTTGGCGTTTAAACTGGAGTGGAAAGCTTTTTAGAAAATCGTACCACAAATGCCGCTCTTCTTTGGTCATGTTTTTGCGAAGTAGTTGGGAATTCTCTTTTAAAGACATTGGGGTTCTCCTTTCTATTCCCCTCATCCACCGCAAGCGGTCCCCCTTCCCCCCAGAGGGGGGAAGGCTTAGTGTGGGTGGAGCATAACTCAAGGTGGAAGGCTTTTTTACATTATATGAAAAACACAAAATAATTGCAAGGAGTATCTTATTAAGATAAGTTAAGAATTAAAATCGCTTGACAAGATAGAAAGGCTGTGGTATATTAGTGTCAGGTTAAACAGAACAAAAGGAGAAAAACAGTATGGAAAACATTCCCGATCATCCTGTTGTGAGAAGTTTGAGAGAGACGGGGTATCCGCCTTGGTATAGGTAATGCCCCTCATCCGCTTGCCTTTGGCAAGCACCTTCCCCCCCAAGGGGGAAGGCTTATAAAGAGGTACTTTTAAATGGATGTTCAATGGATTAAACTCAGCACCGGGATTTTTTTAAATCCCAAGATGGTGCAGCTCAGGTCGCTGAAAGGCGGTGACAGGATTTCGCTTATTTGGATAATGCTTTTGGTATTGGCCGGGCGCTCCAACCGGGGCGGGCGGCTTATGCTCACCGATGATATTCCATACGACTTCAAAATGCTCTCCAGAGAGCTGGGGTATTCGCCCAAAACTCTGGAGCTTTCTTTTGGAGAGTTTGTAAGGTTAAACATGACATATCAAGATAACGGGGTATGGGTGATCAAGAATTGGGAGAAGTACCAGAATGTTGAGGGTATGGATAAGATTCGAGAGCAGAACCGAGCAAGAAAAAGAGCACAAAGGTCACGTGACCGTCACGTGACAGTCACGCAATGTCACGCAACAGAAGAAGAAAAAGAATTAGAAACAGAAAAAGAATTTATTCATTCATTCTGTCAGCCGCAGCACAGTGAGTTTGTGGAAAACAGGAAGCGGAGCTTCCTTGGCGGTGAGATCGGTGGGGGAGTGGTTCTGCTTAGCGAGGAGCAGATCGATGATTTGCTGAATCGGCTTAGTGTGGAGGAGTTCGACAAGTATGTGAGCGTGGTTCGGGATATGGAGCTTTGCGGGAAGCATTACAAACGAAAGACACACTACCAGGCGATTATCGATATGGCGAATAAGGACAGGGGATTAAATGAATGATGAAAAATGAATAATGAATAATTAACGGCGGGCGGTCAGGGGTGCCCGCCCCTACGATGGGGAATACGAAATGTAGGGGTCGGCATTTATGACGACCCGTGTTGGAGGACGAAGGAGGCTTTGAAAACTTGAAGGAAAGTCAGAAAATTTTAAATCTTGCAAACCTTTGCATTGATCGCATGGAGAAGACCTTGGACGAGAGCGATGCGAAGATCGACATCAAGGCCATCAATGAATACGG
This sequence comes from Oscillospiraceae bacterium, assembly GCA_017558545.1. Classification (GTDB taxonomy): domain Bacteria; phylum Bacillota; class Clostridia; order Oscillospirales; family Oscillospiraceae; genus SIG459. The sequence goes on from JAFYUG010000287.1 coordinate 1,531, forward strand.
CAAGGCCATGAAAACATTTTTGGATGTGGTGGATCAGTGCAACAACAGGCAGATGATGATTGAGCCTATTAAGGTGATTATGGGGGAGGGGGAGAAGTATGCGAACTAAAGGACAATCCCCCACCGCCTACGGCGGAGCCCCCTTTACACAAGGGGGCCTCTCTCCCTCAGTCACGCTTCGCGCGACAGCTCCCCTGACAAGGGGAGCCATAAAGGGGAGGCAAGGGGGGTGTAGGACACGCAGATTAACTTAGGATTTCCCAACCCGAAGCAGCAGCGCTTTTTGACTGCTGACAAGAAGCACATCGCTTTTGGCGGTGCGCGAGGTGGTGGCAAGAGCTGGGCGGTCAGGTGCAAGGCCATTCTGCTCTGCCTGAAGCACCCCGGCATCAAGGTGATGATTATCCGAAAAACCTACCCGGAACTGCAGGAAAACCACATCATCCCCATCTGTCAGACTCTGCGCTGCGACCACATTGACGAAAAGGAGCGCGTTGCCAGCTACAACGACTCCAAAAAACACATCACTTTTCCCAACGGCAGCCGCATACTTTTCCGCTACTGCGATGACGAAAAGGATGCGGAACGCTTTCAGGGAACAGAAGTCGATGTGCTGTTCATTGACGAAGCCACTCAGCAAAGCGAGGACAAAATGAAGAAGCTCACCGCCTGCGTTCGCGGCGTCAACAACTTCCCCAAGCGCATCTACTACACCTGCAACCCCGGCGGCGAGGGTCACGCCTGGGTCAAGCGCCTCTTCATCGACCGCCAGTACCGCGACTGGGAAAACGGCGACGACTACCAGTTCATTCAGAGCCTTGTCACCGACAACGAGGCTCTCATGAAGGCCGACCCCGACTACATAAAACAGCTTGAATCCCTGCCGCCTGCCCTCCGCGATGCCTGGCTTTACGGCAACTGGAACATTTTCACGGGGCAGTTCTTCGAGGAGTTTCGCACTGCCCCCGATGTGAAGCTCTGCGAGGAGGCGGGCATCACCGTTGAGGAGGCCAAAAAACAGGGGCGTTTCACCCATGTTATCGAGCCTTTCGACCTGAACAGCGGCGAAAAAAGGGGCTGGACTATCATGCGCTCCTACGACTTTGGCTACAACAAGCCCTTTTCGCTGGGCTACTGGGCCATGGATTATGACGGGGTTTTATACAGATTTTTGGAGGTCTACGGCTGTACGGGAAATCCCGATGAGGGCGTAAAGTGGAGCCCCGACCAGCAGTTTGACTACATAAAAAGGCTTGAAATGGAGCATCCGTGGCTAAAAGGGCGCAAAATTACCGACTCGGTGGCGGACCCTGCGATTTGGGACTCCTCCCGAGGCGAGAGCATTGCGGAAACTGCCGCCCGCTACGGCATCTACTTTTCCCCCGGCGACAACAAGCGCATTCCCGGCTGGATGCAGGTTCACTACCGCCTGCAGTTTGACCAAAACGGCTACGCGAGAATGTATGTTTTCGACAACTGCAAGGCTTTCATCCGCACCATGCCGCTGATGCTATATTCCAAGACCATGCCCGAGGATTTGGATACCACTTTGGAGGACCATTGCCCCGATGAGGTCAGGTATATGTGTATGTCAAG
>JAFYUG010000288.1 GCA_017558545.1 Oscillospiraceae bacterium
CCCTCCACCCTTGCCGCTATCCGCGCCTCTCTTGGCAGCCAAGCGCCTTTGGACATTCTCCCCTGCGTTTGGATTACAAGCATTGCGGCTTTATCGGCAGGGCTTATTTTCTCCAAGATCATGGAAGGGAAAAGCCCATGACAAATCTCATCGTCCCCCTTCTCATAGTTTCCGTCTGCTTTTGGGGCCTTTATAAAAGGGTGGACATCTTCTCTGCCATGGTGAAGGGGGCAAAGGAAGGCCTCTCCACCGCCGCAGGGATAATTCCCGCTCTGACAGTTTTGCTCACCGCCGTATACATGCTTCGCTCTTCAGGGGCTTTGGAGGCTCTATCAAAGCTGCTCTCTCCCCTGCTCTCCGCTCTCGGCATACCCGCAGACTGCGCAGTGCTTATGCTGCTGCGGCCTATAAGCGGCAGCGGCGCTTTGGCCATAGGCACGGAGATTATGGAAGAGGCGGGGGTGGATAGCTTTGCAGGCCGCTGCGCCGCCGTTATGCTGGGCAGCACGGAAACAAGCTTTTATGTGATTGCCATATATTTTGCGGCGGCGGGAATAAAAAAGACCCGCCAAGCCGTGCCTGCGGCACTTTTGGCGGATCTTGTTGGTTTTATTGTGGCGGCGATAAGCGTTCGCCTTATATTTTTCTGAGAGCCTCGGCTATGGCGGCAATATGGTCGGGAGTAGTGCCGCAGCAGCCGCCTATGAGGCGAGCGCCGCGCTCATGGAACTTCACGGCATATTCGCCCATGCGCTGGGTGGGGAAATCATAGACGCTGACGCCGTTTTTCACCACGGGCACACCTGCATTGGGCTTTGCGATAAGGGGCAGCGCGGTGGTGGCATGAAGTCTTTCCAGCACGGAGCAGAGCACATCCAAATCGCCGCAGCAATTGATGCCGAAAGCGGAAATGCCCTCTTCCTCAAGCTCTGAGCAAACATCGCAGACATCCTCGCCGAAGAGGGTTTTGCCGGTGGGGCCGCAGGAGAAGCTGACGATTATGGGCTTTTTGCTGACTTCCTTAACCGCCTTCACGGCCAGACGGGCTTCATCCAGATACATCTGGGTTTCAACGCCGAAGAGGTCAACCCCTGCCAGCTCAATGGCCTCGGCCTGATGGACGAAGATGCGGAAAAGCTCATCCTCTTCCATGTCGCCATAGGGCTCGATAAGCTCGCCGGTGGAGCTGATATCGCCAATTACCATGGCCTTGCCTGCGGCAGCCTGGCGGCTGAGGGCAACAAGGTCGCGGCACATGGCCTTCATATCATCCTTGATGCCATGCTTGGCCAAATTGACCTCGCTGGCTCCAAAGGTGGGGGCATAGATAAGATTGCTGCCTGCGGCCACATAGCTTCGCTGAAGGAAAAGCATCTTATCGGGATTTTCCAGCACCCATTTTTCGGTGCAGCTGCCTGCAGGCATACCAAGGCGCTGAAGCTCAGTGCCGGTGGCGCCGTCCATAATCAAGGTTTTAGAAAACATAGTCCACGCTCCTTAAATCCATTGAAGTATGAGAGTCCAAAGGGGAATAGTGGCAATGCAGGCAAGGGTGGAGAGCACCACCATGTAGCCGCCGGCCACGCGGGCTTCCACGGCCTCGCTGTTATAGCGCAGGAGGAAGCTGGGGAGGAAGGATGCAACGGGCATAGCATAATAGAAAATAACACTCTGGATGGTCTGCTTATCGATTTTCAGCAGCAGGAACAGAGCCAGCACCGCGGCAGGCACAACAAAAAGTCTTGCCAGCACAACGAAGAACACGCAGGGATACTTGGTGATACCCTTCCAGTTTGCATCGGCAATAATGCTGCCGCAGAGGATGAGACCCAAGGGAGATGCCATGTTGCCAAGCCCCTGAATTACGCCGGTTACAACTGCGGGCAGCTGCAGCTGGGTTGCATAGAGCACAAAGCCTATGAACACGGCCACAACGGGTTCGCAGATGAACTTTTTCAAAGTTTCCTTCACATTCAGCTTCTGACCATTGCCCAAAAGCAGAGGTGCGCCGCCATAGAAAACTATACGGACGGGGAGAGTGAAGATAACATAGTTGAAAACAGCCTCGGGGCCATAGAGCTCGGAAACAATGGGCAGACCCATGAAGGTGAAGTTTGTGAACATCAGGGCAAAGCGGGCGGTTCTGGTCATATCGTTGCTTTTAAGGCGGGGAGTAAGCAGACGCACGGCGATGAACACAAAGGCCAGACTTCCAACGCTCATCAGCAGAATTATGGGGGTGCTGAGGAGCTTTTCGGGGTCAAACTCTATGTTGAAGGAGTTTATTATCATGCATGGCAGGGGAATTGCCATGACAAATTTGGTGAGCATCTTGTCGAAGCCATCCTGCATAACCTTTATCTTGCGGGCAACATAGCCCACAACGATGAAGAGCATAAGCTTCAACGCAAGTTCAAGAACAGTCATTTTTCTAGCCTCGCAGAGTTTCCGCCCCTCGGCGGAAATAAAATTAAATCCAATTTTTCCGAGGACATGCGCCTCGGAAAAATTACTTCTCAGCCTGCAAACGTGTGAGCCGAAGGCTCATGCGCTGCAGCAGGCTGCAAAACCTCGATTAAAAGCATTTGCTTTTAATCGAAATTGTTTTACATTTTTTCGGGCGCGGTGACGCCGATGATGGTGAGGGAGTTTGCAATTACCTGCTTAACGGTGGAAGCAAGGAGCAATCTTGCCCTGGCGGTGGCTTCCTCTGCGCCCTTGATGCGGCAGGCGGAATAGAAGCGATGGAAGCGGGCGGCAAGCTCGGTTACATAGCTATTGATGCGGCTGGGGTTATAGTCGCGGGCAGCAATGCGGATTTCCTCGGGGAGAGCGGAAAGCTGCTTGATAAGCTCTATCTCGTGGGAATCGGTGAGAAGGCTCATATCCACATCGGCGGCATCGGCGGGGCAAAGCCCCTCGGCGGCGAGTCCGGCAAGGAGGGAGCAGATGCGGGCATGGGCATACTGAACATAGTAAACGGGGTTTTCGCTGTCCTGACGGAGAGCAAGGCCAAGGTCGAAGTCCATCTGACTATCGGGCTTGGAGTTGAAGAAGTAGCGGGCGGCATCAACGGGAATCTCGTCCAGCAGGTCGCTGAGGGAGATGGCCTTGCCGGTGCGCTTGCTCATGCGGACAACTTCGCCATCGCGCATGAGGCGGACAAGCTGCATGAGAACAACATCAAGGCGGTTTTCGCCGTCCAGACCCAGAGCGTCCATAGCGCCCTTGAGACGGGCAACATGGCCATGGTGGTCAGCGCCCCAAATGTTGATGACCTTATCAAAGCCGCGAACGGCCAGCTTATTGCGGTGGTAGGCGATGTCGGCGGCAAAGTAGGTGTAGAAACCGTTGGCGCGGCGGAGAACATCATCCTTCAGACCCAGCTTTTCAATGGCTTCGGGCTTCTTGCCTGCGGCAAGGAGCTTGTCCCCAAGAATCTTGGAGGTATTAAGCCAAAGAGCGCCGTCCTTTTCATAGGTATAGCCATTTTTGGTGAGCTCTTCAACGCTTTCGGCAACGTAGCCGCTGTTATGAAGCTCAGACTCATAAAACCACTTATCGTAGTTAATCTTGTAGCGGGCAAGGTCTGCCTTCATTTTGGGCAGGTTGCGCTCAAGGCCGAATGCGGCCATGGCGGCATGGCGCTCAGCAACATCCTTGCCCATGAAGCTATCGCCATTGGCCTCATAGAAGCCCTGAGCCAAAGCGCGGATATCGTCGCCATGGTAGCCATCCTCGGGGAACTCAACGGCGTCCTCGCCAAGGATAATCTGCTGATAGCGGGCGTCAATGCTGGTGGCGAACTTTTCAATCTGGTTGCCGGCGTCGTTAACATAGAACTCGCGGGCAACATCGGCGCCTGCGCAGGCGAGAACCTCTGCAAGAGCATCGCCCAGAACGCCGCCGCGGGCGTTACCCATGTGCATGGGGCCGGTGGGGTTGGCGGAAACGAATTCCACCATTATCTTCTGACCCTTGAGAGAGTCGGTCTTGCCATATTCGCTGCCCTCTTCGGCGATGTTGCGGAGAACATCGGCAAACCACTTCTCGCCAAGACGGAAGTTCATAAAGCCGGGGCCTGCGATTTCAACGCTGCGGAAATAGCTGCCTTCCAGCTCCATATTGGCAAGGAGGGTTTCTGCAATCTTGCGGGGTGCGTTTCTAAGAGCCTTGGCAGCTGCCATGGCGTGGTTTGCGGCATAGTCGCCGTTAGCGGTATCTTTGGGAATTTCAACAATGCCCTTCAGCTCAGCGCCTTCGGGAAGAGCGCCGTTCTCCACGGCCTTTGCGTAAGCGGAGAGAACCAGTTCATTAATCTGCTGCTTTGCTTTTTCAATGAGATTCATTTATGATAGCTCCTTTTCGGATTTTTCTTTAATGTTAATGCGGATGTGGTTGCGGCTGAGAAGGGTGTTTTCCAAATCCAGATCATAGGCAAGCTCCAGCTCGCCCCCCTCTTCGGTCAAAGAGCAGTCCAAAAACTTGGTGCTCAGACCCATGGCCATGGTGCCATAGGGCGTGCCGTAAAGGAAGCGGTGCTTTTTACCCTTGGAAAAGACCATGCGGCTTGTTACCGTGCCGGTGCGGTTCATGACAACCTCGTCGCTTCTTATGAGAAACTCGGTTTTTGTGCCGTCAAGGCCTGTGAGGGGGCTTTCCATGTAGCTGAATTTTTTCAGATTGCCGCGGCAGGCATAGCTGCCCCGGGTGATGAGCTCCGTGGGCTCAGCCTCCTGACCTGCGGTGCTCTGTATGCTTTTTATGCTGATTATAACTTCTTTTTCCATACTTCACCTCATATATCGGCCTTTTCGCCCTTAACGGCATGGCCAAGGAAGGGGGCAGAGTGGCGGGAAAAGCTCTCCGCATCGCCGCTGGTGAAATATCTTCTCTCGCCCGGAGTCTTGGAGTCGGTGAGCATATTCTCCTTATGGAGATATTCTCCAAGGGAGAGGGCGGCCTCGCCTCCGCATGATATGAGGTGCACATCCCGACCCATAAACTCGGCTATGGCCTCTTCAAGAAGGGGGAAATGGGTGCAGCCAAGGATGAGAGTATCAGGCTCGAAGCGGCGCAGCTCCCAAAGCTCCTTTTCCACGGCGGCGCGGACAAGGCTATCCTCGGCGGAGCTATGTCCCGATTCCACCAGAGGCACAAAGCTGGGGCAGGCGGTATCGAAAATCCTTACGCCATCATTTCTGCTTTCAAGGGCGCGGCGGTAAGCTCCGCTTCGTATGCTGGCCTCCGTGGCAATAACGCCTATGCGTCCCGTTTCCGTGGCCTCCAAAGCGGCAATGGCGGCGGCATCTATAACCCCGAAGAAGGGGACATCGAAGCTTTCACGAAGCTCGGCGAGGGCGTTGCTGGAAACAGTTCCGCAGGCCACAACTATGGCCTTCACATCCTTGGAGAGAAGAAACTCCGTGTTCCGGTGGGCAAGGGCGATTATCTCTTCGCGGCTTCTTGGGCCATAGGGCATGTTGGCGGTGTCCCCGAAATATATTAAATTTTCATAGGGCAAGGTGTCCTCCAAAACCTTCGCGGCGGTGAGGCCGCCAAGGCCGGAATCGAACACGCCTATTGCTCTGCGGTCCATTGGCATACTACTCCATTTTAATTTTGGTATCATAATATTGTATTCCTTTTCCTTTATAATTACAAGTCCTTTTAGCGGCCTATTAGCCCTCTGCAGGAAATTTTTCTATGGAATTTTCCACGGCGCGTTGATATAATATAGAGTAGCCTGAACGATATAATCCGAACCCGCACCACGGGGAGGATTTTAGCGCCAGACTTCATTTCATTTTTTGGTGGGCGACAGCCCACCTGCATCATTCAATTTTGCCTGACACTAAAATCCCCACCCGTGGTGTCGGAGATTTCTAAGCTCATATGCTAAGGCAGTGCAAGGCGTCGAC
>JAFYUG010000289.1 GCA_017558545.1 Oscillospiraceae bacterium
AGCTCTTCAAGGTCGGCGGAGATGTCCATGGTGGTCTCTGCGCCGCGGTGTACGCCGCCGATGCCGCCGGTGGCGAATACCTTGATGCCTGCCATGTGGGCAATAATCATGGTGGTGGTAACGGTGGTTGCGCCGTCAGCTCCGCGGGCAACGAGGACGGGGAGGTCGCGGCGGCTGGCCTTGGCAACCTTGGCGCCGTTCTTACCTACGTATTCGATTTCTTCGTGGCTGAGACCGGCCTTCAGACGGCCGCCGATGATGGCGATGGTGGCGGGGATGGCACCGGCTTCGCGGATAATCTGCTCAACCTTAAGTGCGGTTTCAACGTTCTGAGGATAAGGCATGCCGTGGGAGATGATGGTGCTCTCAAGAGCAACAACGGGCTTGCCGGTTTCGAGGGCTTCTTTTACTTCAGGTGCGATGTCGAGAAATTTGTTCATTTTGAGTGTCCTCCAATTTGTATATGTGAATGAAATTAGCTACTGGGTTTATATGACCTTCCCTTGGGGTAACGAAGTGTCGCCGCGGGAGTGAATGACATGCCGGGGGCATGTCAGAGCCGCGGCGTGACCGAGCCGCAGCGAGACAAGGTGGCATTTGCCTTAGCAAATGACGGATGAGGGATAATCATTGGTAAATCCGGGTTTTTCCCTCATCAGTCAGCTTCGCTGACAGCTTCACCCAGGGGAAGCTTTTGTGCTTTTTTTACCCCAGCTTTTCCTCGATGGCTCTGGCGCTCATGAGGGGGCTGATGGTTTCTGCGGATTCAACGGCGATGCTGCCTGCTGCAACGGCTCTTTTTGCAGCCTCTTCGCTGCTGAGGCCGCGGCAGAAGCTATCGCACAGGGCTGCCATGGCTGCGTCGCCGCCGCCGGTGGCGTTCACCAAAAGGGTGGGCAGGCAGGGAACGCGGAAAACATTGTCATCCTCGGCCACAACTATGCCGTTGCCGCCGTCGCTGACGAATACCTTCTTAACGCCCATGGCCAAAAGTGCCTTGGCGGCATCCTCGGGGGTGGAGGTGCCGGTGAGATCCTCGGCCTCCATACTGTTGGGCTTGAAGGTGTGGAGCTTATGGAGATAGGGCAGCAGCTTGCGGCCCTTGGTTACGGAAACGGGGTCTGCAAAGATGGGAGCGGTGACATTATCGCAAATGCACTCTATGGTCTCGCGGCTGAGGTTGCCGTCTATGATAACAAGCTGAGCGCCGTTTAGGAAGTCCAGCTCCTTCAAAATGACCTCGGGGCTGATGGCGTCGGCAATGGCCATGTCGCTGAGAGCAATAGCCATGTCGCCGTCGGGGCCGCTGAGAGCAAGGTAAGTTCCCGTGCGGGAGCCGGGGACAAGGAAGGCGTGGCTCAGGTCAATGCCAATATCGGCGCAGGCCTTTTTCACCTGAGGACCCCAATGGTCATCGCCTATGGCGGTGAGCATGCTGACATTCTGACCCATAAGGGAGAGGTTGTGGGCTATATTTCTGCCCACACCGCCGAAGGAATACATAATTTCCCCGGGGTTGGAGTCGCGGAGAATCAAAATGGAGCTGCTTTTGCCCCAAATATCTATGTTAATAGCGCCGACAACGGCAACATAGGGCTTTGACATGGTGTTGTCCTCCTTGATTTGCATACATAAACATTCTATTGCATTTCCGGCGAAAGGTCAAGGTGAAGGGGAGGGAATTTTAGATTTTTGCATAGCCGTAAGCTCTTGCGGTGATGTGTTTTCGAAGAAAACATATCGCGTGCGTAGCACATATCGCAGACGACAGTCTATATCGCGTTGCCAAGAAGGGCATATTTTTGCCCTTCTTGGCAACATATCGCTGCGCGTTAACGCGCAATTCGGAACGGTCAAGACCGTTCCCTACAATGGGTACAGAGCAAAAAATTAGTCATTGCGAGGAGCGCAGCGACGTGGCAATCCGTAGTCCCTACGCGGCGCGCCGAGTCGTCGCGCCTACAATTCGGGTCGTCGGGGACGCCGACCCCTACGGCTGTGCGGAGGATTAAAGATTACGCATTTAAAGGCCCCCTTTCCAAGGGGGGGCTTTAAACATTGGCAGAAGCCACGTACTTCCCTCCTCGCGGCATAGCCGCCGCGGTCGGTTGCTAAAAACATGCCACCGGCATGTTTTCTTAACGCACCGACAAGGGGGCTGTCTGCGAAGCAGACTGGGGGATA
>JAFYUG010000290.1 GCA_017558545.1 Oscillospiraceae bacterium
CCTCCGTGAGGAACATTCTCTCAGAGAACTTAAGAGCATGGGCGTCACCGAGCCGGAGATTCTCCTTTCCAGCGACCCCGCCCTCTTTATAGAGCCCGCCCCCGAGGGGGAGATCGACGCCCTCTTTGCCCGTCACGGTCTGAAAACCGGGGACAGGCACATCTGCTTCTGTCTCAGAAACTGGCCCGGTTATGGGGAAAAGGCCCAGATTTTCGGACGCGCCGCCGCTTATGCCCGGGAACGCTATGGGCTGAGAAGCGTTTTCTTCGCCCTCAACCACAAAAAGGATGGCAGCCCCTCCGCTCAGGCTCTGCAGTTTGCCGGAAAAGATGCCGTGGTCATCGACGAGGCCATGAGCTCCGGCGCCGCCGTGGGACTTATTTCCCGCATGGAGGCCGTTGTGAGTATGCGTCTCCACGCTCTCATCTTCGCCGCCAGCCAGTCCGTGCCTGTGGCGGGTATCAGCTATGACCCCAAGGTCCACGCCTTTTTGGATTATATCGGTCAGGATAACTGCGAGGGCTTCGAGTCCGTTACCGCCGAGGGGCTCAAGGCCATGATAGACCGCGCCGTAAGCGCCGATAGCCGACATATCTGCGAGGCTACGGAGCGCATCAAGGCCATAGAAAGCCGCAACACCGAAACCGCCGCCAAGCTTCTTGGCGTGAAATAAATACTGAATTATCAATAAACGGGACTTTTGCAATTTGCAAAAGTCCCGTTTATTGTACATTTGCCCGAGTATAATAAGCCCATAAGATAAATCAAAGGAGCGAAAAATTATGAAGGGATATTACACTCAGGCAGGTTATTGGGGATTTTATAACGGCAGCTATATGCTCTTTGCCAGCGAGGCGGATTTCAGGGATTTTATTGAGGATTGACAAAACTGCGCCGCCATGCTATTATTGGCAGGCAATTTAATAAAGGTAGGTTTCCACAACCCTGCCTGCGGAGATGTTCCGCAAACAAAAAATGGAGCTTGGGCGGGCTTAGCCGCCTGTTGATGAGATTTTCAGCCTCCATTTTTTAGTAAATGGAGGTTATTTTTTATGAAAAACAAAAATTCTGTTCGCCGTATTGCCTTTTCCGCTCTTGTTGCCGCGGTTTATGCCGCCCTCACCATGGCCTTGGGCTTCATGAGCTATAATGGCACCCAGTTTCGCGTGGCCGAGGCTCTTTGCGTGCTGCCCTTCTTCTTCCCCTGCACAACATGGGGAATTTTCATCGGCTGCGTAATAGCCAATCTTCTCTCTCCCGCAGGCCCTCTGGACGTGGTCTTCGGCTCTCTTGCCAGCCTGCTCTGCTGCCTTAGTGTCAGCGCCCTTGGCAGAGGAGTTAAGGAGTGCGGAGCCTGGAGAAAGGTGCTGGTCTGCCTTTGCCCCGTGGTGTTCAATGCCCTCATCGTTGGCGCGGTGCTGGCCTTCACCATAGCCGAGCCCGGTATGTCCTTCGCAACCGCCTTTGCCATCTTCGGCGCTGAGGTGGCCTTCGGTGAGCTGGTGGTCATGTTCACGCTGGGCATGGCTCTCATGGCCTATCTGCCGAAGATGAAGCTTTATAATATGCTTAAAGAGAAAATATAAGGAAAAGTATTCTAAAAGCGGAACGGTCAAGACCGTTCCCTACAAAGGCGAGACAAACAAATTATATAGTCATTGCGAAGCGCGAAGCGCTGTGGCAATCCGTAGCTCCTAAAGCGGAATGGTCAAGACCGTTCCCTACATGATAAAAGCAAACATCGCCCATTCCAAAACAAAAAGACCGATGCTCAGCATCGGTCTTTTTCAGGGTGTCAAAAAAAGTGGCGCAGCCACTTTTTTGACACCCTGAAAACAGCATTTTTTAGCGATTTTCGCTCAAAAATGCATTGATTTTAACGTGTAGGGGGCCCTTTGCC
>JAFYUG010000291.1 GCA_017558545.1 Oscillospiraceae bacterium
CCGACGATGCTGAGGCTGTTGCTGCTGCTGCCGCCAAGGGCGTGGAGCTGGCTGATGCCGCGGAAAAGACCTGGGGCAATGCTCTGTATGCTTGCTTCGATCAGAGAGTGGAAGAGAAACTGATTCAGCCCACCTTCATCACCATGTATCCCGTTGAGGTCAGTCCCCTCACCAAGCGCAGCCCCGCTGATCCCCGCCTCACTGAGCGCTTTGAGCTCTTCATTTGCCACAGCGAGCTGGCAAATGCTTACTCCGAGCTGAACGACCCCATCGACCAGCGCTATCGTTTCGAGAAGCAGGTTGAGCAGCGCGAGCGCGGCGACGATGAAACCGAGATGCTGGATGAAGACTTCCTGCTGGCTCTCGAATACGGCATGCCTCCCACCGGCGGCATGGGTATGGGCATTGACCGCTGCGTCATGCTCCTCACCGGCGCAGACTCCATCCGCGATGTTCTGCTCTTCCCCACTATGAAGCCTCAGGATTAATTTAAGATTTTTAATGCCGCAAATGAGTAATTTGCGGCATTTTCTATAATTTAGCTATTGCTTGTTACGTTGCGTAATGATGTAGGATGCTTTCATAAGGAGGTGAACGCTATGTCAAAATACACAAGCGGAGAGCTTGCAAAGCTCTGCGGCGTGTCTGTCAGAACTGTGCAGTATTATGATTCCCGCAATATTCTTGTGCCCAGCGCCCTGAGCGAAGGGGGAAGAAGGCTTTATAGCGAAGTTGATCTGAAGCGCATGAAGATAATATGCTTTCTCCGCGAAGCCGGAGTTCCTATCAATAAAATAGGGGAGCTATTTTCCGAAGACCATCCCGAGAAGGTCATATCCCTTCTTTTGGAGCAGCAGCAGAAAGCGCTGTGCCATGAAATTACCGAGGGGCAGAAGAAGCTGGACATAATAGAAAACATGGCCAGAGAGCTTAAAAGCATAGAAAACTTCTCCGTGGACTCTATAGCTGATATAGCGCAAATTATGAAGAGTAAAGATAAACGCAGGAAAATGCTTTGGACAATGGCTCTCACCGGAATTCCTCTGTCAGTATTCCAGTGGGTATCCATCATCTTGTGGATTACAAATGGCCTTTGGTCGCTTTTCGCAATCTGGCTTTGCGCGGCTATTCCCTGGGGAATAATCCTCAGCAAGCATTATCACAGGCATACAAGTTATATTTGCCCCGAGTGCCATGAGGTATTCAAGCCTCGTTTCAAGGAAGTTTTTTGGAGCTATCATAACATCAAGATGCGCCGCCTCACTTGCCCAAAGTGCGGCCGCAAGGGTATGTGTATTGAGCTTTATGAGGAGATAAATAATGGCTAAGTATAGGCAAGCAATAGTATTCACTCTCTGCCTTCTGCCCCTTGCCATTGCGGCAGGTATATTCGTGTGCCTTTATCAGTTTGAGATGCTTCCTGCTGATATTATGAATGAGGCCATTGCCCAGCTTGGAAGCAGAGAGCTTTTGATAGTTATAGCCTCGGTGCAGACGGCTGCCTATGCCCTTGTCTGCGGATTTTTTGGCTGCATTATGGCGGAAAAGCTTGGCCTTTGGATGAGTTTCCGAATAGAGATAAAGAGCCTCGCCATAACCCTTGCAATTTCCATTGTCGGCGGCGCGGTATTCAGCCTTGATTACTGGGTTTTTGGCGGCATCATAGACGGCGTCAAGTCCGCCGCCGCAGAAAGCCTAACGGCAAAGAGCATTATTGCCAGCGTTTTGTATGGCGGCATAATTGAGGAAGTTATGCTGCGCCTATGCGTTATGAGCCTTATAGCCCTTGGCCTTTGGAAGATTTTCTATAAAGGCCATGAGCGGGAGAATATTCCCACAAGGGTATTTGTAATTGCCAATATTGTTGCCGCTATGTTGTTTGCTGCTTTGCATTTGCCTGCAACCATGCTCACCTTCGGCTCTCTCAGCGGCATAATTTTGTTTCGCTGCTTCCTTCTTAACGGAGGCTTTGGCCTAATATTCGGCTTTATTTATAGAAAATACGGCATTTTATACGCTATGATAGCCCACGCCCTTTTCCATATCGTTTGCAAACTGATTTGGTTTATTTTTATATGATTACTTATGCCAAAATGATGCAGGCAGCTGCTATCATTTTGGCATAAACATTATTATAAGGGGTGGGTTTTGTGAGAAAATATGAAAAAGCTCTGTGCATAGCCTTGTCCGTCATGAATATGTTTCTGCCCATAGGCTCCCTTTTGCTCCTTATATTCGGATATAAAATCACCATGAGAGGAAATGAGTATTTTGCCCTCGTCACACTAATTCTCTCTATTGCTCTCATAGTGCTTAGTGCCGGCACCGGCAAATATGATAGGGAAGGGGTCTTGTCTGTTCTTTATCCCTTGCTTGCCCCAGGGTCCTTCATAAGCACCGTTTTCTATTCCCGATATAGTTCTCTCTTTGCCTTATCCTTTATGCTTGTATCCTCCTTCTGCTGCTTTTATCTCAGCCTGCGATATTCCAATCGCGGAAGAGGCTTCAGAGAAGCTTCGGGAATTATAAGCGGACTTATGATTTTGCCTGTTCTGACCATATGCTTTTTCTCCGTTTTGTTCGGAAACTTCGGTGAAGATACCTTGCTGAAAAGCAAGCTGTCTCCGGACGGAAAATACATAGCCGAGGCCATATACTCCGATCAGGGCGCCTTGGGCGGCGATGGGGTTATTAAGGTTTCAAAAGCGGCTGAGCTTGACCTTGGCATACTCATAATTGAGGGCAGGCAGAAAAATGTGTATATTGGAGAGTTTTGGGACGGAAGCAATATTGCCATGCAATGGCAGGATAATAACTCCCTGATAGTTGAAGGAAAAGTTGTTTTCAAAGGATAAATAAAAGCTCTGGCACTGAATAAGCGCCGGAGCTTTTTTATAGCTTAATAATTAAATTTGATAGTTTTAATATATCCTCGCCTTCAAATTCAAAGTGTCGGGTGCCTTTGGGAGCGGAGCGGGGGAGAAGGCGCAAGTCTGCCTTTTCCTGATGGGGCGGCGTTAGATTTGTGTGCATATAAATTGTGGCAAGGCCTGCGTTCTTTGCGCCGGCAATATCCGTTTCTCTGTCGTTGCCCACCATGAGGCAGGCATTCTTATCCAGCTGCTCTTTTTCTATAAGAGCCTCGAAGAAACGAATATCCGGCTTGCGGAAGCCGAAGTCCGAGGAGATATAAACTCCGTCAAATTCCTCCAATAGCCCAAGAGCGCGAAGCTCATATTCGGTGAAAATCCTCTGAGCATTGCTCAATAGCCAAAGGCGGCAACCCTTGTCTCTTAGCAGCTGCAAGGCTTCCTTCACATTGGGATAGAGCTTAATATACTCCGTGGAGCAAATGCGAAATAGCTGCGCAGCGCTAACAGACAAAACCTCGGCATTTTTGCATACATCCTTTTTCAAAAAGAGTTCTTCCATGATGCTCTCGAAGGGAATATCGGGAAAGCATTCGTAGCTTTGTCCGGACTTGGCCTCTCTGGCCTTCAAAATTTTATTAAAGCCTTCTTTCAATTCCGCTGTGGAATAGTCCGCTCCGTGATAGCGGAAATATAGAGCGGTCTTGCTCCAAACCTCTTCATTTTCCTCTGTGTGAATATCCACGAGAGTGCCGTAGAGGTCAAAAATAATATCCGTATGGGCCATAAAAATGCCTCCAAAATTTGATGAGAACATTATATATCCTCATCTTTAAGCTTGTAAAGGAAATATTAATTCAAGCAAATTTCAGGCAAAAATCGGCATAAAAAGCCCCATTATACATTTAAATAAAGATTGACAGACTCAAAAGGCTGGTGTAGTATAATCCATGATTTTATATATAAGGTATAATAGGTGTTAGTATAACCATTTATTTGGAGGCAAAAATGGAAATTCTCACTTCCAGACAGAACAAGACCATAGCCCATCTGCGTAAGCTGGGCAGCGACAAAGCCTACCGCCATAGCTGCGGAGAGGCTGTTTGCGATGGCCTCAAGCTCCTTAAGGAAGCCTCCATGTGGGGCGTTGAAATACTGTCCGTTTTCTGGATAGGGGAGAGCGCTATGTCCTTGCCTGCCTCCATAAAGCAGTATTCTCTCTCTGCCGAGCTTATGGATTATGCTTCACCTCTTAAAAATAGCCCCGGCCCTCTTTTCACCTTCCGTATGCCCAAGTGGCAGGAAGATAAGCCCGGTCGCTGCCTTGTGCTGGAAACCATTCAGGATCCCGGCAATCTCGGCACCATCCTCCGCACAGCCAATGCCCTTAATATGGACACGGTTATTCTCACCGGAGATTGCGCCGACGTATATAATCCCAAAACTGTTCGCGCCGCCATGGGTGCGGTGTTCCGCCAGAGAGTTCTTACCATGACAAGAGATGAAATGCGAGAGTATCTCACCAAGCATGGCATGAGCTTGTATGGAGCGGCCTTGTCCGATTCTTCCAGGGACATCCGCCAGCTTAATCTTGAAAAATGCGCCGTTGCCATAGGCAGCGAAGGCAAAGGCCTTTCTGCGGATTTCCTCAAGATGTGCGATGGCCAGCTGATTATTCCCATGAACGAACAGTGCGAATCCCTCAACGCAGGCGTAGCTGCTGCCATAGTAATGTGGGAGCTTTGCCGCTGAGGCAAAAGGGGGATAAATCATGAGCGGACTTGTTTATTGGGTGTGGTTAGGGGAGAAATATCCTTATCCCACAGCTATAAAAGCTTTGTTTGAACATTTTGATAATCCCAAGGGCGTATACTTTGCCGAGAAGGATGCCTTGGAGCGCATTGGTATAAAAGGCGAGCTTTTGGAAAAACTCTCCGATAAAAGTCTTGATAATGCCAATCGCATCATTGGCCGCTGCGCTGAGGAAAATGTACGCATCATGACCATTCAGGATGCGGCATATCCCGAGCGCCTTCGCAATATATATGACCCACCCCTTGTGCTCTATGTAAAAGGACATTTGCCCGATGTGGATAGCGAGGCTGTTATTGCCGTTGTGGGCACAAGAAGATGCACTCCCTATGGTGCCAAAATGGCAAGGGATATCTCCTATGAGATAGCTGCCAAGGGAGGAATAATCTGCACGGGCCTTGCCGAGGGTATAGACTCCCGGGCCGCTGAAGCTGCATTGATGGCAGGCGGCAAGGTTATAGGTGTTCTTGGCACGGCTATAAATGAAGTTTTCCCAAAATTCAATGTTCAGCTTTTTGACGATGTTGCGGCCTATGGCGCAATAGTAAGCGAATATCCTCCCGGATATCATGGAAATAAGCTCTCCTTCCCAAGAAGAAACCGCATCATTGCAGGTCTTTCCCTTGGAGTGCTTGTTCCCGAAGCTCCTGTTCGTTCGGGTGCTCTGATAACCGCCCGCGTGGGACTTGAAAGCGGCAGAGATGTGTTCGCCGTTCCCGCCTGCTCCGATTCTCTCAACGGCAGAGGCAGCAATAACCTTCTCCGCGAAGGGGCTATATTCACGGAAAACGGCTGGGATGTTTTGAGGGAATATGCCGAGCGCTTTCCCGATAAAATCAGAGAAAAGGCCGCAGAAAATCACCCCGAGGAAATGCATAAGCCGGAGCAGAACGCCCCTGATTTTGTTCCCGAAAAGGCAGAGCCTTTGGATGAGCGCATTAAAGGCTTTTTCAAATTCCGCGTACCCAATCGCAAAAAGAAACTTGAGCTATTGCCGGAGCAGCTTGCAGCACTATCGGAAAACCAGCTCAAAATTGTGTCTACCATGACTTCTCCGTCCATGCATGTGGACGATATAATCGATCTTTCCGCTTTGCCGGCGGCAACTGTTCTCAGTGAGCTTACCATGCTCCAGATAAAGGGCTATGTTAAGCAGGAGGCCGGCAAACGTTTTACTCTTAATATTGCAAAGTGAGGAACTGAAAAATGGCAAAAGCAAAGACGAATCTGGTGATCGTCGAATCTCCTGCCAAGGCAAGGACCATAGAAAAATATTTGGGCAGCGACTATAAGGTTGTTGCTTCCATGGGTCATCTCCGCGATCTGCCCAAGAGCACTCTTGGCGTTGATATCGAGAGAGATTTTGAGCCCCAGTATAAGAGCGTGGACGGTCGCGAGGCCATTATCAGCGAGCTGCGTAAAAGCGCAAAGAGCGCCAAAACCGTATTTCTCGCAACCGACCCTGACCGCGAAGGCGAAGCTATATCCTGGCATCTGAAGGAACTTTTGGAGCTGAGTGATGATAAAGCACGCCGCGTAACCTTCAACGAGATTACCAAGAAGGTTGTAACTGAGTCAATTGCTTCTCCCAGAGATATAGACCAAAATCTTGTTGACGCACAGCAGGCAAGAAGAATTTTGGACCGCCTTGTGGGCTATAAGCTTTCTCCTCTCCTTTGGCGCAAGCTCTCCAGACCCCGCCTCAGCGCCGGCCGCGTTCAGTCCGTTGCCACCCGCATGGTTGTGGACAGAGAGAACGAAATCCGCGATTTCAAGGCCGAGGAATACTGGCTGCTGGACGCATATTTGGATAGACATGCTCCCAACGATGGCTCTTTCGTAGCACGCTATCACGGCACTGCCGATAAGAAGCTGGAGCTTGGCTCCGAGGAAGAGGTAAATAAGGTTCTTTCCGACGTTGAGGGTGAGGAATTCACCATCAACTCCGTCAAGCGCGGAGAAAAGCACCGCTCTCCCTCTCCTCCCTTCATCACTTCCACCCTGCAGCAGGAGGCTTCCCGCCGACTCAGCATGACCCCCAGACGCACCATGTCCATTGCCCAGCAGCTCTATGAAGGCGTGGAAATCAGCGGTCAGGGCAGTATAGGTCTTATAACCTATA
>JAFYUG010000292.1 GCA_017558545.1 Oscillospiraceae bacterium
GCAATCTTTTCAGCCATAAACTTGAAACCGGTGAAGGTATCAACGGTGTAAACGCCGTTCTGTTCGCAAACCTCGCGTGCCATTTCAGTGGTAACAATGGTCTTGAGAGCTGCGGGATTGGCAGGCATGGTGCCGGTGCGCCTTTTGGCATTGATGACATAGTCAAGAAGCAGAACACCAAGCTGGTTGCCGGTAATGCCAATATACTCATCGGTGCCGCTCTGACGAACCATAACGCCTATACGGTCAGCATCGGGGTCGGTGCCGATGATGATATCGCTGTTAACTTCCTTGGCAAGGTCAACTGCCAGATAGAAACCTTCGGGGTTTTCGGGGTTTGGGCTTTCCACAGTGGGGAATGCGCCATCAATAACCATCTGCTTTTCAACGCAGTTGATGTGCTTGATACCCAGACGCTTGAGAGCTTCGGGAACAAGCTTATAGCCGGTGCCGTGGAAGGGAGTATAGACAACATGGAAGTTATCTGCAACGCGCTTAACAACTTCCTTGTCAATAGCCTGGCCGAGAACGCGAGCGAGGAATGCTTCGTCGGTTTCCTTGCCCAGCATTTCAATAGCGCCGGTGGCAACACCCTCTTCAAAGTCCATAGACTTGAATCCGGTGAAAATATCAATCTCGCTCATCTGCTGAGCAATTTCAGCGGCCTGCTTGGGAGGCAGCTGAGCGCCATCAGACCAGTAAACCTTATAGCCATTATATTCCTTGGGGTTATGGCTTGCGGTTACATTGATACCGGCAGCAGCACCATAGTATCTTATAGCAAAGCTAAGCTCGGGAGTGGGACGAAGAGCATCGAAAATGCGAACGCGAATGCCGTTTGCGGCCATTACGCATGCAGCTTCGCGTGCAAAAACTTCGCTGTTAATGCGGCAGTCATAGCAGACAATAACGCCCTTGGCCATAGCCTCCTCGCCTTCAGAGAGAATAACATTGGCAAAAGCCTGAGTTGCATGGCGAATTATGTGGATATTCATCTGGTGGAGACCCACCTTCATAGTGCCGCGAAGACCGGCGGTGCCGAAATCAAGGGGTGCAAAGAAACGGTTTTCAATTTCCTTTTCATCATTTCTGATGTCGTGGAGCTCCTTCCACTCGCGCTCGCTGAGAGAAGGGCTATCCAGCCATTTTTCATATTCAGCTTTGTAATTCATCAGGTTCAGCCTCCATCAATTCTTTTGCCTCATCATGCATTGTTTCAGGAACATAAACGCAGCTTCCGGTGCCGGACATGCCAAGCACGACCTTTCCGAAATCTCCGTCGCCCGGGTGGATAATCATTGCGGGAATTCCATAAGCGCGAAGCATGCTCACCAACATGGTATCGGCCATGTCCAGACTTGTGCAATGAGCAAGCATTTTGGGCTTAACAGCTTCACCCTGTTCGTTTTTAGGCCAAATTTCAGTAAGTTCTCCCGGAAGAGGGCTTCGTCCAAAATTCTTAAACATAGCGCATCCGTCCTTCATGGAATTATTTATGATATTTGCTTCCTTCTATAATGGTGAAAGCTCTGTAAATCTGTTCTCCAACCATGACTCTTGCAAGATGGTGTGGAAAAGTCATACGCGACATGGACAGTCGCAAATCCGCGCCGCTTTTGATTTTTGATGACATACCAAAACTTCCGCCAATAACAAAACAGATCTTGCTTTTTCCTGAACTCATCCATTTTTGGAACCGGGAGGCAAGGTCTGTGCTGCTATACATTTCACCCTCTATGCACATGGCGCAAACTGCTGCGCCGGAGGGGATCTGTTTCTCTATTTCCGCAGCCTCTTTTTCCAAAGCCACTGTGATTTCCTTTTCAGAAGGGTTTTCACCCAATCTCTGTT
Source organism: Oscillospiraceae bacterium (assembly GCA_017558545.1). GTDB lineage: Bacteria > Bacillota > Clostridia > Oscillospirales > Oscillospiraceae > SIG459. Next base: position 1,852 of record JAFYUG010000292.1, read on the forward strand.
CGGGGAGCTCAACAAGCTCAAACTTGCAGTAAGCTCCCAAACGTTTCTTATATTCGTCAAATGCGCTGATATAATGCTTTTCTTTCATCTTACCAACGCAAATAAGTTTAACACTGATCATTTCAAGCCTCCGCCCAACTCGATTGTAAGGGGCTCAGCTTCGGGAGCCACGAACAAATTGACTTTTCTGCCATCAAGGCAAGAACAAACAGTATCAAATGCTTTCTTCGGAGTGTTGTTATCCCGACTAAGATGAGCAAGAACTATATATTCTGTTCCGTTATCCGCAAGATAACACGCAAGCTTTCCGCACTCTACATTAGACAAATGGCCTCTACTAGAAAGAATTCTCTGCTTCAAAGGATAGGGATAAGGCCCATATTTAAGCATTTCAACATCATGGTTGGACTCGATTACAACAACATCGGCGCCCACAAGACCATTTATGATATTCTCGGTTATTGCACCCGTATCCGTAGCAATGGCAAATATTCTCTCGCCGCAAAAACGGTAACCGACACTTTCCTCTGTGTCGTGACTTGTAGCAAAAGAGCTGACCTTCACATCTCCAAAATCAATCTCAGCACCTATTGGAAGAATATTGATAAGCTCATCTTTGCAGCTTAGGGACATACGAAGATAGGCCGCGGTGGAACGAGGAGCATACACGGGAACAGCATAATGCTTAGAGAACATAGCCAAGCCACTTATATGGTCAGAATGCTGATGGGTAATAAATATTCCGTCCAAATCCGCTGGGGCCAATGAACAAGCAGAGAGATGAGTGCATATACGCTTCATGGAAATGCCTGCATCTACGAGAAAGTTCTTATTGCCTATAGAAATAAGACTGCAATTGCCTTTGCTTCCGCTGGCAAATGTGCAAAGACGCATGGATCAAACCGCCTCGGCTATGCCACTATCGGTCTTGGGCTCGGGATCATTAACCTTGGCAATGTCAGCGCCAAGCTTTCTCAACTTGCCAACAAGATCCTGATAACCGCGTTCGATATAAATTATATCCTCAATAGTGGTGGTTCCCTCTGCGCAAAGACCTGCAATAACCATTGCAGCGCCGGCGCGAAGGTCGCAGGCTGCAACAGGAGCGCCATAAAGCTTATCAACACCCTGAATAACAGCGGTTTTGCCGTCAACCTGAATTTCTGCGCCCATTTTGCGAAGCTCATTGACATATCTATAGCGGTTATCCCAAACGCCTTCGGTGATAACGCTGGTGCCGTTGGCAATGGTAAGAACGGTGCTCACCTGAGGCTGCATATCGGTGGGGAATCCGGGATAAGGCTGGGTCTTGATATTGGCATGGGTGAGTTCACCGTCGCGGCGAATAGTGATATAATCCTCGCCTTCTTCGATTTCAACGCCCATTTCAATAAGCTTTGCAGAAATGCAATCAAGATGCTTGGGAATAACGTTATTAAGAGTTACCTCGCCGCCGGTTGCAGCAACAGCAGCCATATAGGTGCCGGCTTCAATCTGGTCGGGAATAAGGCAATAAGTACCGCCATGGAGCTTTTCAACACCGCGTACCTTAATAACGTCGGTACCTGCGCCGCGAATATCAGCACCCATGGAGTTGAGGAAGTTTGCCAGGTCAACAATATGAGGCTCGCGGGCAACATTTTCAATAATGGTCTGACCGGATGCCATGGTTGCAGCAATCATGATGTTGATGGTTGCGCCAACGGAAACCTTGTCCAAATATATTCTTGCACCCTTAAGTCTGCCGCCCTTAGCCTGAGCCTTGATGAAGCCGCGGCTGATATCCATGGTGGCGCCAAGTGCCTTCATGCCCTTGATATGCTGGTCAATGGGACGAACGCCAAAGTTGCAGCCACCGGGCATGGTGGTATGGGCTTCGCCGAAACGACCAAGCATGGAGCCAATGAGATAATAGGACGCACGAATCTGACGGGTGAGTTCAAAAATCTCGTCAGACATATAAACATTGGTGCAGTCTATATCAAAGGTATGTTCATTGATATACTTGATCTTAGCGCCCATCAAAGACAGCATCTCAAGAAGCTTCTTGGTATCGCTGATCTGGGGAATGTTTTCAATACGGCAAACACCCTCTACCATAAGGGCAGCGGGAATTATAGCAACGGCAGCATTTTTAGCGCCGGAAATATCAATTTGTCCATAGAGCTTTTTTCCGCCCTTGATGACATACTTTTCCAAAATAACACCATCCTAAGAGAACTGGAGGAAAACGCAGCGAAACGCTTTAATCCAATTTCAAATGTTATCATAGCTTGGAGGAAAAAGCAAGTTTATATTGATTTTCATGGCAATTTCCTCTTACTAATAATGAAGCAAAGAATATTACGTTCTTAAACTATGAGTTCAAGCCATTGACTTAAGATATTTATCAGCCTTCAAAATGGCAATTATGGTCTTGGCATCCTCCAGTTCATTATTCATAACCATATCTACAAGCTCCTCAAGAGAGAACTTGACAACATCAAGATACTCCCCTTCATCAAGATGGGCTTCTCCCTTGGTCAAATCCAAGGCCAAATAGGCATAGAGCTTTTCATGGCAATATCCGGGAGATGGATAAAACTCTCCAAGATAGACATACTTCCCTGCCTTAAATCCGGTTTCCTCGCTGAGCTCTCGGACAGCGCACTCAAAGGGGGCCTCCCCTTTTTCAAGCTTACCGGCGGGAGTTTCAATTATGCTCTTTCCGAATGCATAGCGATACTGGCGCACACAATAAACATTGCCTTCCGCATCAACGGGAATAACAGTAACGCCGCCATCATGCTCAACGATTTCGCGAACGGCTCGGCTGCCATCTATAAGCTCAACATCATCCACATGAACATGAACAATTCTGCCCTTAAAAATATCCTTGGAAGATACACATTTTTCGATATATTCCATAGCTGACCTCTTAATTAAAATATTACGAAATTATTATATCACAGCTTTTACTGCTTTTCCATATATTTTGCATTTAAGCGCACCTGAAAGGAGAATATAATTAGCCC
>JAFYUG010000293.1 GCA_017558545.1 Oscillospiraceae bacterium
AGTCGGCTTTCTATGGCGTCATATTCCTCAGGGGAAAAGTCCATAGCCGCTCTGAGATCGGATATTCTCTCCGCCGCATCTTCCAGCATAAAGCGGGCATCGGAGATTATTTTCAAAGTTTCAGAAAGCTCGCCGGCATATCCCGAAGCATGGCTGACGCAATCTTCCGCATCGCTTGCAAGAGAAATTGCGTTATCGGAACCGCTATAAAGTGCTTCGTAGGCGGCATCCAAGGCCTCGGTGAGCTTGCCGGAATTTTTCATAAGATTGCGGCGCTCGGTTAGCTCGTCCTCCTCACCAACGCGAAGAGCCGCGCTTTCAATTTCGTCTATCTGATAGCGGAGATTTTCAGTAAGGCGCTCTTTTTCCATTTCGTCCATGGAAAGGCGCTCCATCTCCTTATGGACATTTTTCCAAGTCTTATAAAGCTCGGAATATTCAGCCTTGAGGCTATCAAGACCGCCGAAGGCGTCAAGATAGCCAAGATGGCGGCCTTCATCAAGAAGCTGGCGGCCATCATTCTGACCATGGATATCCAAGAGCATGGAGCCAAGAGCGCGAAGCTGCTGAACCGTTACAGGCATTCCGTTTACGCGGCAGGAGCTTTTGCCCTCAGCGGATATGCGGCGCTGGATGATAATTTCCTCTTCGGGGTCTATATCGTTCTCCTCCAGCCATTTATCGGCCTCGGGGCAGGTGAAAACCGCGCTGACAAGAGCTTTTTCCGCTCCATGGCGCACTATTTCCCTGCTGGCGCGGCCACCCAAAACGGCATCGAGAGAATCGATTATCATACTTTTACCGGCGCCGGTTTCACCGGTGAGCACATTGAAGCCGCGGCCAAACTCAACATTCGCCTTTTCGATAACAGCTATATTTTCAATATGAAGACTGTTAAGCATAGTTTATTTCTCCGTATTATTTTTACAGCAAGCTTGCTATCTCTTTGAAGAAGTGTTCTGCGGAGGCATTATCCTTCATGGCCAAAAATGCGGTGTCGTCACCGGCAATGGAGCCAACAAGATTGCTTATTTCCATGTTGTCCAAAGCGGTGCAGGCGGCATTGGCAAGGCCGGGAAGGGTCTTGATAACAAGAATATTCTGAGCAACGGCATAGTCCACAACACTTTCGCGGAATATCTTCTTCAATCGCTGGTCGAAGTCGGAAGCTCCGTCCTTGGTGCCCAGGATATATCTATAGCTGCCATCGGCAGTAAGCTCCTTCACAAGATGAAGATCGCGAATATCGCGGGAGAGAGTGGCCTGGGTGCTCTTAATGCCTTCGGACAAAAGAGCGGTCATAAGCTGGTTTTGGGTCTCTATATTTCTTTTGCTGATGATTTCAACTATTTTTTCCTGTCTAAATGACTTCATTTCGTATCACCCAACTTTTCAAAAACTATATCGTAAAAACTCTTGGAGCCAACATGGGCAAGCATGGTCTGATAACCTGATTTTTTGACCCTGACAGTGTCCCCTTCTTCAATGGCCACATCTACGCCATCCACAGAGAGCATGGCTTTGCTTCTCAGGCGGCTAAGCTCAATGGTTACAACTCTGTCGGGAGCCAGAACGCAGCTTCGCGCCAAAAGAGCATGAGGGCAGATGGGGGTAAGAATGATATTCTCAACGGTGGGCTCAACCAGAGGGCCGCCTGCGGACATGGAATAGGCCGTGGAGCCGGTGGGAGAAGAAATCACAATGCCATCGCCGTTAAATTCAAGAATGCGTCTGCCATCGCCGCAGGCGATTACATGAACAATCTGCATAACGCCGTGGACAGTTGCGTCGTTGAGGGCGTAGCTTGAAAAAACTACCTCGCCCTTTCGCACGAGTTCAACCTTAAGCATCATGCGGGGACTGGGGGTGAAGTTGCCCTGAGCCGCTGTGACAAGGCGGCCTATGTCGCTTCTATCCAGCTCGGAAAGGAAACCTACGCTGCCAAGGTTTACGCCTATAATGGGGACTCTGTGGCCAACCATTCTTCTGGCGGTATGCATAATAGTGCCGTCGCCTCCCAAAGAGACTACAAGCACGGCATCCTCCAAGGCCTCGTCAAGTTCCTTATATTCAAGCTTTTCGGGAAGGTTAATTCCCTCGTCCCCGAGAAATTCGGGGCTGATATCCACCTCAAAGCCTGCCTGAATCAAAAGGGAGCGGGCTTCAAGGGTAACTTCAAGATCCTTGTCCTTATAAGGATTGGGACAAAGAACAACCTTCTTCATCATGCCTTCCCCTCCTTAAAGGAGCTATGGGAGGCTTCCACAATGAGAGCGGGGTCAATTTCGGGTGCTTCGTGGCTGCCTTTTTTCAGCCATCCCAAATACTCTATATTGCCTTCGGGTCCGCGGATGGGAGAAAAGCTCAGACCCATGAGAGTGAAGCCTGCCTCGGGAACAAACTCCATGAAGCGGCGGAGAACTTCAAGATGGACAGAAGGCTCTCTTACAACGCCCTTCTTGCCAACCTTTTCTCTGCCTGCCTCAAACTGGGGCTTGATGAGGCAGAGTATATCACCGTTTTCGCGGAGAAGCTCTCTTACAGCGGGGATAACAAGCTCGATGGAGATGAAAGCAAGGTCCATAACAGCCAAATCAAGCTTTTCGGGAATCTGCTCATCGGTGATATAGCGGACATTGGTGCGCTCCATATTGATAACGCGCTCATCGCTTCTAAGCTTCCAGGCCAGCTGGCCATAACCAACATCAACGGCATAGACCTTTTTTGCTCCGTTTTGCAAAAGAACATCGGTGAAGCCGCCGGTGGATGCGCCGCAATCTATGCAGGTGCAATCGGTGGGGTCAACGGGAAAGACCTTGAGAGCCTTTTCCAGTTTAAGTCCGCCGCGGGAAACATAGGGCAAAGCCTCGCCTCTAACCTCAATTTTCTTTTCGGGGTCAACGGCGGTGCCGGGTTTATCCACTCTCTGACCGTCAACAAAAACGTTGCCGGCCATAATGGTGGTTTTTGCCCTTTCGCGGCTGGGCACAAAGCCCATATCAAATATAAGCTGATCAAGCCTTACTTTCTTCATTTTCTTTCCACTCCATATAAAGCCGAGCTATTGCTTCGGCGTCGATACCGTATTTTTGGCGAAGCTGAGAAACACTGCCATGCTCAACAATGCCGTTTCCAAGGTCAAGCCCCCTGGCATTTTTAACACAGACATGATTGCGGAGAAGTCCAGCCATTATTCTTGTGCCTATTCCGCCTCGTCTTGCAGATTCTTCGGCAATGATTACATTGTCTGTTTTAGCGGCAGAAGCATATACGAGAGGATATTCTGCCTTATCAAGACGACTGAGTTTAATAATCTCTGCCTCTATTCCCTTTTCAGCAAGGATTTCCGCAGCCTTCATGGCCTCATTTA
>JAFYUG010000029.1 GCA_017558545.1 Oscillospiraceae bacterium
GGCAGGAGTTCAGCGTATGGGTGATGTGTGCTGCATTCCGTTTGTCTTGTTCCTTTTGTCTTTCCCAGGCTGCCAAATCATGGATGACACAATCATCATTCTACAGCTCCCCTCGGATAGGGGAGCCAAAGAGGTAAATTTCTCTTTCCACAAGTTTCGCTAACATTTTGAACATCCCTGTGGATTTATGTTGAAAGAAAATTTTCAACATTTGCCTTGTTCAAAAGCAAAAAGTTTTCCACTTTTTTATCAACCTTAAAAACTTAGCATTTTCAAGGCTTTGAGCCACTTTCCCACAAGAGAAAGCGCCTAATACTAAAGCTACTAAAAATTATATTCTTTCTATCTTTAAGATAGCGATTTTTAATTTCGGGAGGAAACGAAAAATGAAATTCACCTGCATGAAAAGCGCCCTTCAGGCCGCAGTAAATATCGCATCCAGAGCCGCATCTTCCAAAAGCCCCATCCCCGCCCTTGAGGGTATTCTCCTTGAGGCAGGCCCCGCCGGACTCAAGCTCACCGGCTATGACCTGAAGAAGGGCATTTACACCACCATCGAGGCCGACGTTGCCCAGCCCGGCAGCATCGTTCTCGGCGCCAAGATCTTCGGCGACATCGTTCGCTCTCTTCCCGAAGGCGTTGTTACCGTCAAGGTTGAAGGTCTCAATGTTTCCATCACCTGCGAAAACTCCGATTTCAAAATCGTGGGCATAGATTTCAATGACTATCCCGAGCTGCCTTCCATCGACCACCACAGCGGCATCTCCCTGCCTCAGAACATTCTCGGCGAGATGATTCGCCAGACCATCTTCGCCGTCAGCGATAACGAGGCTCGCCCCGTTTACACCGGCGAGATGTTCGAGATTGAAGGGGGCAGCCTCACTCTCGTGGCTGTTGACGGCTACCGTCTTGCTCTTCGCAGAGAGAAGATAGACAAGGAGATGGAGAGCTATTCCTTCATCGTTCCCGGCAACGCCCTCAGCGACCTTGAAAAGCTTTGCGGCGATAATGATGAGGATGTGACCATTGCTCTCGGCAGCAAGCATATCTCCTTCACCATCGGCAGAACCGTTATCATCTCCCGCCGTCTGGAAGGCGACTTCCTCAACTATCGCAAGACCGTGCCCACCACCTTCAATGTGGTTGTCCGCGCCGACCGCCATGACCTTCAGCGCACTGTTGAGCGCGTCAGCCTCATCATTGACGATAAGATTAAAAATCCCATCCGCTGCACTGTTGGCGAAAATGAGATGAGAATTGTCTGCTCCACCTCCATCGGCAAGGCCGAGGACGTCTGCCCCGTCAGCGGCGACGGCAAGGGCCTGGAGATTGGCTTCAATAACCGCTATATTCTGGATGCTCTCAAGGCCGCTCCCTCTGAAGAGGTTGACGTTTGCCTGAACACCGGCTCTTCCCCCTGCATCATCAATCCCGCCGACGGCAGCGACAAGTTCCTCTATATGGTCCTGCCCGTAAGATTGAAGGCTGAGTAAGGGAATTTAAGGACTTCTCCGGGGGAGAAGCCTTTA
>JAFYUG010000294.1 GCA_017558545.1 Oscillospiraceae bacterium
GCTCGAGGGCTGCCAGGTACTGGGGGCTCTGCTCTTCAGATGCGTTGAAGTTGAAGACCAGCTCCATCTCGGGACCGGTGTACTCGGGTGCATCTTCGGGCTCTGCGGGTTCAGCGGGAGCTGCGGGCTCTGCGGGAGCTGCAGGCTCTGCGGGTGCAGCGGGGGTAGGCTCGGTCTTGCCGCAGCCGGCAAACATGGAGACTACCATGAGAACTGCAAGAAGTGCGCACAGGAACTTTTTCATGATTTGTATCCTCCTTTTAAATTTTGCACTTTCTTTTCTGACATTTATTGTACCATCATATTGGGTATGAAGGTTGCAATACCGGGGAATGCGATCATCAGGGCGAGGATAACCACGTCAATGAAGAGATAGGGAATAACGCCCTTGAATATCTTGTCCACAGGCACGCCCGTTACGGCAGCCATGGTAAAGCAGGTCATGCCGACAGGGGGAGATATGGAACCGATAGCCATGAGCTTTACAACGAAGGCGCCCAGCCAGATGGGGTCAAAGCCAACGCGCATAAGAGCGGAGTAAAGCACAGGGATGGTGAGAAGCACCATGGGAGTTTCAGGCAGGAACATGCCGAGGATGAAGTAAAGCACGATAAGAGCGGCGGCTATTACCCACTTGGGCACTTCCAGAGAAACAATGATATTGGCCAGAGCCATGGGCAGACGGCTCAGACTCATAAAGGTGACGAAAAGATAGGTGGACGCGATGAGGAAGAAGATCATACCGCAGAGGGTGGCGGTCTCCTTGAGAGCCTTTCTGAACTTCTTAACAGTGATCTGACGGAAGATGAAGGCAATAACGATGGAGCCGAAAGCGCCGATTGCACCGGCCTCGGTGGTGGTGAAGAAACCGGCATAAACGCCGCCCATAACCAGGATGACCAGCAGCATGATGGGAACAATCTTCAGAAGGCTCTTCATCTTCTGCTTCATCTCAACCTTGGGGCCGCGGGGTCCAAGCTTGGGGTTAATGGTGCACATGACGAAAATCATGGCGATATAGAGCACCATCTGAACAACGCCGACACCGATACCGCTCATAAAGAGCTGACCGATGGAGTTCTCGGTGATGATACCGTAAGTAATGAAGGCCATGCTGGGGGGAATCAGAATGCTGAGAGGTGCGCCCGCCGCAACAGCGCCGCAGGCGAAGGACTCTTCATAGCCGTTTTTCTGCATTTCGGGCAGAGCAACGCGGCCCATGATAACAACGCCGACGTTGGAAGAGCCGGAGATAGCGCCGAGAACGCCGCAGGCAACAACGGTTGCGCTGGCAAGGCCGCCCTTGAATCTGCCAACCCATGCGTAGGCGGCGGAATAAAGGTCTGTACCCATGGTGGACTCGGATATTATCATACCCATTAGCGTAAACATGGGTATAACGGTGAATGCATAAGTATTAAGGTTTTTGAATGCGGAAGTACCCGCTGCAGTCCATGCAACGCCGGTATTCTTCAAAATGATGATACCGATGATGCTGACAAGGGCCATGGCTGCGCCAACCCACATTTTGCAGGCGATAAGGAGCAGCAGAACAATTATACCAATAAGACCAATAAGTTCAGGACTCACCAGATATCACCTCCTGCATTGGTGTCGCCGTTCTTCTTTCTTTCAAGAACGCCGGCAATAACGCCGGTGCGGCCGAAAGCAAAGAGTTCGTCGGTGTCTTCAAGTGCGGCTTCAAGCTCCCACTCGCCCTTAACGGCGGCGATGATCTTGCGGATAACAAGCAGCACTGCGGTGATGGCGGCCACGCCGTAGCTCATGGCGAATACGGCAACGAAGGGCCACTGGGGAACGGGGATATTGACATAGGAAATATTCTGGCTGAAGCTCTTAACGGCGTAGCCGAACTGGGCGGCGGAGAGAGCGCCGATGGCAAGAGCGGAGAGAGTGAGAATAACTATGTCGAAAATAACCTGGAGTCTGGGGCTGAAACGGGAGGTGAGGATGTTTACCTTGACCTGTCTGTTCGCGAGAATAGATGCACCAAAAGAGCTCATGTTCAGCAGAAGAAGTATCTGAGCCCACTCGGTTCCGCCGATGATGGAGCGGTTGAAGAAGGTGCGGTAGCAGACCTCAGCAACCATCAGCAGCATCATTGCAGAAACGAAAATCATGCACAGGAACGTGAACACACGGCAAAGTCCGCGTATTACTTTCATGGAATTCTCCTTTCTATGCTTTTTCTATATTTCTTTTTTTATTCGAAATCAGCGTGGAATTCCTCATAGAGCTTGGGGAGGATTGCGGCAAGATGGGTGAATTCCTTGATGTTGTGGGTGAGCAGAGCCTTCACGGGAGCAAGGGGCAGCTTGACATGGTCGGGCAGGGTCTTGACGGGCTTACCACCAATGGCGCTATAGCCAATCCAGAAGCGGCTTCTCAGCTCGCAGCCTCCCTCAACGGGACGGATGAAGTGAACCATGATGGTGGGGCTCTTCTCGTTGCCTGCGCAGACGATGGTGCCCTTGAAGTCCTTGAGCTTTTCGGGGTCGAAGCCAAGGTCAACGGGGTTGCGGAAGTTGATGATGACGCTCTGGGGGCCGTTGCCTACATCTTCATAGACATCGTGAACGGTGTCCCAATAGCGCTCTTTCATGCTGAGGCTCTTATCCATGGCCTTGTCCATGTTTCTGGTCTGGCAGGAATAGTGCTGATGGGGGTTCCAGACTTTATAACGCATGGGGGCAACGCCGTGCCAGGCAAACCACCAATCGAACATCTCGGGGGTGACGCCGGGCATCTGGGTGATGTTGGCCAGAACGCCGGTGCCGTCGGGCAGGTTGCAGTAGCCCAGCTCCATGTCCAGATAGCCTTCATCGAAGAGCTTATTCATGTCCTGAACGGCGTGGGCCTTCTCCATATCGAAGGGCATGGCCACGGCGGCATACTTGGCGGGGTCTGCCTCGGTCATGGGCATGGTGAAATACTTATAGAGGGGAGAGGCGATTTCTTCCTCGGTCACGGGAACGCGCTTAAGCTGGATGCCTTCGGGCTTGATGGGCCAGCGCTCAACGGGAACATCCTCGGTGGTGAAGCTCATTTCGCCGTTTACCTTCTGAGCAACAATCCACTTCAGCCAGTTTTCGTTGTCGGTCTCGGGGCAATCCTCGCGGTAGAACCAGCCGCGGGACTCCTTGCGGAGGAGGGAAGCTCTGTAATGGAGCTCAGCAGAGAGCACCATGGCCTCTGCCTCATGGCAGGAGAGGAGCTCATGGAGATTTTCAGCCTTCATTTCCTTGGCAAGAGCCTTGGCCTTTTCCACGATCCGGAGAGCAGCATTGATGCGCTCTTCATTCATTATAACGCTATACTCAACGGGGCCCATGGCGCTCTGAACGAGGTCGATAACATCCTCGGCGGCGCAGCCATTTTCTCTGTTGAGGGGAGCATAAAGCTCAGCTATGTAAGAAGCTACCTGCTCTTCGCTTACGGGAGGAGCGGGGATGGGAGGAGCGGCCACAACGGTGTCGGCACAGACAACGGCGGCGAATACGGCGTTGAGGATGCCGGAGCCGCGGTTACGTCCGGGAGGTGCGGGAACTGCGCCTGCGATGCCGGAGCCGGAGTAGCTCAGATCGCCGATGGCGTAAAGGCCGGGGAGGGAGCAGCGCATATCCGCGTCAACATAAACAGGGCTCTGCTCGCCGATGAAGAGGGGGCAAACCTCAAGGTCATTATCAACGGCGTTGGCGTTTTCGTCGTTGAGGATATGGAACTTGCGTCCATAGGGGCGACCCCACATACGGTCCTGAGTGCGGTTCTTGGCTCTGTCATCGCCGAAGTCCAGATGTACGGGGCCCTTGCCCTCGCTCATCTGCTTATACCACTCGGCAATGGCGTTGGAGTTAATATCGCTCTCTCTGTGGGAGCGGAAGTTGCGGGTGATGAACTCGCCCTTGGCGTTATACATGAAGTTCTCGCCAAATACGATTTCGTTATGGCTATTGACCTTAACAAGCTGGGCAAAGTTGCCGAACTCGGTGTTGCGAAGCTTTGCGCCTGCCTTGTAAGCAGCTGCAATGCCGTCGCCGCGGCCATTACTCCACATGGAAGCTATGCGGTAGTTCTGGCTGCCGGTTGCGAGAACAACATGGCGGGCAGAGATAACGTAGCTTTCGCCACTGAGTATGCTGTAAGCAAGAGCGCCGCATACCTTGCCGTCGGTGACAAGAATATCGGCCATGGCGGTCTTATCCATGAAGCGAACGCCCAGCTTTTCAGCGGTGCGGCGAACGCGGAGGGTGATGTCCAGATCAACGCAGATCATGGCGGTCATGGGACCGGTGGGGATAATGCGCATATCGCCGTTTTCCTCGCGGGGAATTACGACGCCCCAATCCATCAGTTTCTGAAGGAGATAGGGGTTCATCTGCACATACTTGAGCATGAGATCCTGCTGGCCCAGATAGCAGCCAACTTCCTTAACATGGAAGGCGAGGAAATCTTCGCTCTTGACCTTTTCGGGGTCGAAATACTGCAGAACACCGCCGCCGCGGTTGGCCTTTCCGGAATAACCGGCGGTCTGCTTTTCAATAACGAGAATATCCAGATCGGGTCTGCGCTCCTTAATGGAGACAGCGTTGGCAAGACCGGCAATACCGCCGCCCACCACCAGAACATCGCATTTAATATCGGTGCGTTTCATGTTTGTCTCCTTTCTTTAGTTGTAGCGCTCAAAAGACTGGAAAAGTCTCTCGCTCTTATAATCGGGAATAACCTTGATTGCGTCCTTATTGCAAACGGCTTCGCAATAGAAGCAATGCTCGCAGTCGTTAACATAGAGAAACAGAGGCTTTCTTGCCTCGGCGTCCCAGCGGATAATGTCCACAAAGCAGGCCTTGTAGCACAGGCCGCAGCCTACGCACTTTTCGGGGTAGAATTCAATTTTATGATTGGTCTTAATCACGGAGCTTGTCCTCCACAGAGTAGATTTGCCCCCTCTCATAGAGGCAGAGAGGGCATAATACTTTACCTTGTTATTTTATGTGCAAACGGCCTTTAATTGTAGGTCTCAAATGCTTTCACGGATGTAATCAAAGATGCACATCAAAGGCAAAAACAAGGAAAATAATGGCAAAATCAGTCCTTGAATTTCCATTTTGGAAATAAATATGCCCAAAAAGAATTACAATACTTTACACGGAAGTATATAATGCGTATATAATATACGTAATTTATACATTTTTGCATACATCCCCCTCCAAAGGGGTGTAAGCAATGTTTTACAAGAAATTAACGGAGGATAAATATGGGAAGCGACTTCAAACACGTATTCACCCCCGCCGAGATAAGAGGCGTCCGCTATAAAAACCGCCTTGAGATGGCACCCACCTCTCCCAAGTTCACAGACCCCAATGGCTTTATGACCACGGAGCACATAGAGTATTTTCGTCCCATAGCCAAGGGCGGCGTTGGAGCAATCACTTTGGGCAACTGCAGCATAGACATTGCCCATTTTCAGGATGAGCCCCGTCAGGTAGCTTTGGATAACGACCACTACATCCCCGGCCTCGCCCGCTTTGTGGACATGGTGGAGCAGTATGGCGTTGTTGGCCAGTGCGAAATTAATCACGCAGGTCTGGACTCCAACTGGGGTCTTAACCACTTCCCCGGCCTTGGCCCCACAAGACAGCTGATGCCCAACGAGATTATGCGCGCAGGCATTGCCGGAAGAGAGCCGGTTTACGCCGAGGAGATGAGCATCAAGCAGATTCACGAGGTGCAGCAGCAGTACATAGATGCCGCCTTCCGCTGCAAGAGAGCGGGCATGAACTCCTGCTTCCTCCACGCAGGCCACACCAACCTCATAGGCCAGTTCTCCAGCCCCCTTTATAACCGCCGCATAGACGAATATGGCGGTTCTTTGGAAAACCGCGCCCGCTTCTGCATGGAAATTCTGGACGGCATACGCAAAAAGTGCGGCGAGGACTTCGTTATTGAGATGCGCGTTTCCGCCGACGAAATCCACCCCGACGGTATGCATTTCGAGGAGACCAAGCGCTACTTGCAGATGATGGACGGAATGTTTGACATCGTCAACGTTTCCGCCGGTATGCACACCGATATTGAGTATTTCAAATACTGGTCTCCCCATATGTTTATGGGCAAGATGATAAATGTTGGCTATGCCGCCGAGCTTAAGAAAATTCTCCGCAGCAAGGTCAGCGCCGTTGCAGGCATAGACAACATCTATAACGCGGAAAAGATTATCTCCGAAGGCTGGGCAGACTTTGTGCTTATGGCCCGCGCCTTTATGGCAGACCCTGAAATGCCCAAAAAGTATGCCATGAACCGCCCCGAGGAGCAAAGAGTTTGCATTCGCTGCAACTATTGCGGCAAGAGAGTTCGCGAGACCAAAACCGTTGCCTGCGCCGTTAACCCCAAGCTGGGTCGCGAGGGCGAACTGGTGGCAGGTCATGTGCCCACAGCTCCCGTGAAGAAGAAGGTTGTGGTTGTTGGCGCCGGTGCAGGCGGTATGCAGGCCGCCATCACCCTTCGCGAGAGAGGCCACGAGGTTATAGTTCTGGAAAAGGATTCCCGCCCCGGCGGAAACCTTGTAACCGCCGCCGCTTGCTCCCTCAAGGAGGATTTGCCCCTTTTCAGAGATTATTTCCTGCGTCAGTTTAACCGCTGCGGAGCCGATGTACGCTATGGCACCGTGGCCACTCCCGAGCTTATAAAAGAGCTTAAGCCCGATGCCCTTGTGCTGGCCTTGGGCGCTGAGCCCATTATGCCCGCCGTTCCCGGAAGCGACTTGCCCCATGTTCATTGGTGCGGCGAGGCCGACATGGGTCTTTGCCCCGTGGGCGAGAAGGTGCTGGTTGTTGGCGGCGGCAGCGTTGGCATGGAAGGGGGCGCAGCCCTGGCCGCCGAGGGCAAGGAAGTCACCGTTATCGAGATGCTCCCCCTTCTCCCCCGGGGCGCAGTCAGAGCCAACGATTTCCTCACGGAGAAAATTGAGAGCGCAGGCGGCAGCATCAAGCTGCGCCGCAAGCTCCTTTCCATTGACGAGCTTGGCGCAAAATGCCTTAACCTTGAATCCGGAGAAGAGGAATATTACCCCTGCGACACCGTTTTGATGGCGGCAGGCCTCCGTCCCCGAAAGGACGAGGTGGAAGCTCTTCGCAGAACCATCCCCGAAACCGAGGTTTATATAATAGGCGACTGCATCCGCCCCCGCATGATAGGCGACGCCATCCGCGAAGGCTTCGGCGCTGCGCTGGCAATATAAATAAAATAAGGCTCTCCCCGATGGGGAGAAGCTCAGGGTGTCAAAAAAGTGGCTAAGCCACTTTTTTGAGAAGGCTGCAGCCCGCTGCAGCGCATGAA
>JAFYUG010000295.1 GCA_017558545.1 Oscillospiraceae bacterium
AGCCTCGGTCTCCTCAGCGGCGACCTCAGCATCCTCACCCTGACGGCCTTCGATGATGGCGTTTGCCATGGTGGCGCTGATCAGGCGGATGGCGCGGATAGCGTCATCGTTGCCGGGAATCACGTAGTCAACTTCATCGGGATCGCAGTTGGTGTCAACGATAGCAACGATGGGGATGCGGAGCTTGCGGGCCTCAGCGATGGCATTGTGCTCCTTGCGGGGGTCAACAACGAAGAGAGCGCCGGGGAGCTTCTTCATTTCCTTAACGCCGCCGAGATACTTCTCGAGCTTTTCCATCTCGTGGAGAAGCTTGATAACTTCCTTCTTGGGGAGCATGTCGAAGGTGCCGTCTTCCTGCATCTTCTTCAGCTGTGCAAGACGCTCAACGCGGGTGCGCATGGTCTTGAAGTTGGTGAGCATACCGCCGAGCCAACGAGCGTTGACGTAGAACATACCAACGCGCTCTGCCTCTTCCTTAACTGCGTCCTGAGCCTGCTTCTTGGTGCCGACGAAAAGGACGGACTGGCCGTTCTCAGCAACGCTGCGAACGAAGGAATAAGCCTCTTCGAGCTTCTTGACGGTCTTCTGGAGATCGATGATATAGATACCGTTTCTCTCCATGTAGATGTACTCGCTCATCTTGGGGTTCCATCTGCGGGTCTGGTGACCGAAGTGTACGCCGGCCTCCAGAAGCTGTTTCATAGATACTACTGCCATTACGTTTTTTCCTCCAAATTTAGTTTTTTACCTCTGGGAGCTTCGTCCCATCCGCCAAGCCTTAGCCACAGACGGAAAGTCCACTCCCATGCGTAATGCCTTGGTATTATACCAAATGGCTATGCTAATTGCAAGTGTTATTTTTCATAAATCCCTTGATTTTTCTATGTTTTTTCGCATATTTTTGTCAGAAAATGCTCCTTCGGGGCGCTTTGGCTCGGGGGTACTCCCCGCTAAGCTCCGTCAGTATTATATCGCTGCCCAAGGTCTTCACGCAGCCGAAGGGCACAACATAGTCATCCTCCCGACCAAGTATGCCAAATAGCCGCAGCCGCCCCGGTACTATCAGGGCTTTCAGCTCCCCCGTGACGGCGTCTATGTCCAAATCTCCCACATATCCAAGGCGCTGGCCGGTGCATACGTTGATAACTTCCTTGCATCGAAGCTCGCTAAACCTCATTTTCTCCCCTCCTTGGATAAAAATATGCGCGATATGTGGGAGATAGACGTTAATTTTAGGGGGGGCCGTAGGGCGGGAGCGATAATATAAAAACGCGGTCATACCGACCGAGCGCAGCGAGTGGAGTGTATCTCAATATAGGCGCGCCGAGGTCGTCGCGCCCTACGATGGGAGTGACAACATAAAAACGCGGTCATACCGACAGTGCAGAACTTTAGATTTAGACCTTAAAGGCTTCTCCTTGAGGAGAAGCTGTCACACGAATGTGTGACTGATGAGGTGTTTTTGTCTGTATGAAATTGACACCTCATCCGTCTGGCCTATCGGCCAGCCACCTTCCCCTCAAGGGGAAGGCTTTAATGGCGCGGCATAAGTATTAAAAAACGGGCGGACATGAAGTCCGCCCTACGGTTGTACATATTCACGATACGAAAATCTGCTTTTTAATCTGGGCTATGGCGTTTTTCTCAAGGCGGCTTACCTGCGCCTGAGATATGCCGATTTCCGAGGCCACCTCCATCTGGGTGCGGCCATCATAAAAGCGCAGGGACAGTATCCGCTTTTCCCTGTCGCTGAGGGCGGCCATGGCCTCCCCAAGGGCAATTTGCTCCAGCCAATGCTCGTCCGTATTGCGGGTATCCCCCACCTGATCCATCACGGTTACGCTCTCCGCCCCGTCGGTATACACCGGCTCATACAAGCTTACCGGCTCGCACACCGCGTCCATGGCGAAGACCACCTCCTGCCGCGGCAGGCCAAGATAGGCGGCAATCTCCTCCGTGTCCGGCTCTCTGCCCTTTTCCGCCGTGAGCTTTTCCTTGGCCTGCAGCACCTTATAGGCCGTGTCCCGAACGCTTCGGGAAACCCGAAGGGCGCTGTTATCCCGAAGGTAGCGGCGTATTTCGCCGGCTATCATTGGCACGCCATAGGTGGAAAAGCGCACCTCATGGCTGGGGTCGAAGTTATCTATGGCCTTTATCAGCCCTATGCAGCCCACTTGAAAAAGGTCATCCACATTCTCTCCCCGGGCGGCAAAGCGCTGGATAACCGACAAAACAAGCCTCAGATTGCCTTGTATAAGCTCCTCCCTGGCCCCTTCATCTCCGTCGCGGCAACGCCGCAGCAATTCATCCGTCTGACCGGAGCGCAGCACCGGCAGACGGGCGGTGTTCACACCGCATATTTCTACTTTTCCCTGCAAAAAGAAAAACCCCTTCCAAAGAAAATACTGCCTTAGTATTTCCTCGAAAGGGATTTTTAATACGATTTTTAATTCATCTTCGCCGCTCCACAAACCAGCGGCCTATATAATTGCCGATTTTCTGCTGGCTGCGCTCGAAAAACAGAAAGGAGCATCGCCCGCGGACGCATACGGTGTATCTATCCCCATGGCCTCCGGCTCGCAAAGCCGCCGCCTGACGGATATCCAGCACCGCGTCTATCTCATATTTCTCTCCGTCCGTCCATGTGATTTCACGGGGTATCATGATACCGTCCGAGCGAAAATCCGCCTTCACAGCCACATAAACCTTCAGAGGATTGGCCTCCATGGCTCTCAGCAACCTTCCTCGAAAAACTTGGCCAGAGGAATGCCAAGGCCTATGCAGATGCGCTCAATGGTGTCCACACCCAGCTGGCCGCAGCGCAGTTCCGTATTCTTGATGGTGGAATAGGGCACGTCGCAAAGCTTGCTCAGTCCGAAAAGGGATATGTCCCTCTCGGCGGCCAGTTGCTTAACTCTCTCAACAGTGTTCACTTGCTCATTTCTCCTTTCACAGCACCCGACCCACTACGCGGAAATCGCCCTCGGGGGAGATTTTACGCATCTCATAGGCTCGGTTATAGGATATCATCACCGGCTGAGGACGGCATATACCGTAGCTATCGGTGAAATTCTCCATCTCATATTCTTCGGGCATCTGCTCCCCATAAACCTTCAGGTAGCCCTCGCCCTCATACACAAAAACGCCAACCTGTCCCACCTCCACACTCTCGCAGCGGTGGACCCAAACTATCTGGCCATGGTGGTAAACGGGCTCCATGCTATCGCCGGAAATGCGAACGCCGAAGTCCGCTCCCCGAGGCACGGTGGCGGCAGGGAAGCTCATAATCACAAAGTCCTCGTCATCCAAAAATGCGCCGGTACCTGCGGAAACGCGCAGAGCGCTGACGGGCATATCTATATACTCAATGATGGCCTTTTCCGCCGTTCTCCTGGGGGCATAGCGGCCGGAGGCCACCAAATCACGCCTGTACTCCGCAAGCTTTTTTAGCCCCTCTTCGTTGAGGGCGGGCTGGGCATTGCTCTTGAAAGCGGAGGCGGTGTCCTCAAGGGCGAAGGCCTCGCCAATGGCCAAGAGCTGGTAAGCATTGGGGGCGGACTCCCCCTTCTCCCACTTGTGTATAGCACCCGCTCCCACGCTGACTCCGTAACGCTCCAGCTTTTCTCCAAAGGCGGCAAGGCTGAGAGAGCGCTCCTTTCTGAAAGCGGCAATGCGGCGGCCTATTACATTGTTCTCCCTATCCAGCGCGGCGTTATAGCCCCCGGAGGGCATTTTAATAATTTCACCCATGGCGCATCTCCTTTTCTCTGTAGCCTGAACGATATAATC
>JAFYUG010000030.1 GCA_017558545.1 Oscillospiraceae bacterium
GGTCACCGCTCCGTTGGCGGTATGCGCGCATCCATTTATAACGCCCAGCCCATAGAGGCTGTTAAGGCGCTTCGTGAATTTATGAAAGAATTCGAGGTAAAGAATAATGGCTGATATAAAGATAATAAATAACCTTTCCCAGAACGGTCTTGATGTGCTCACCAATGCCGGATTTGCAATTTCCGAAGCAGAAGAAAATCCCATAGGCATACTCATGCGTAGCAAAATTATCCATGATTATGCTTTTAATCCCGAGCTTTTGGCCATTTCCCGCAGCGGTGTTGGCGTTAACAACATACCCGTTGAGCGCTGCACCAGTGAAGGTATTGCAGTTTTCAACACCCCCGGCGCCAACTCCAACTCCGTTAAGGAACTTACTATAAGCCTTATGGTTCTCATTTCCCGCGGCGTTGTGGACTCTATGCGCTGGATAGATACTCTCAAGGGTCTGGGCGATGATACTATCAAGGAAAGAGTTGAAAGCGGCAAGAAGGCTTTCGTTGGCCCCGAAATTCAGGGTAAAACCTTGGGTGTTATCGGCCTTGGTGCCGTCGGCAGCAAGGTTGCCAATGCCGCTCTTGATTTGGGCATGACCGTTTATGGCTATGACCCCTATCTTTCCGTTGAAGCTGCATGGAAGGTAAGCAAGGATGTTCAGCGCATTGAAAGCCTCGATGAGCTTTATCCCCTTTGCGACTACATAACTCTTCATCCTCCTCTCACTCCCGAGACCAAGGAAATGATAAACGCCAAGGCCATTTCCAAAATGCGCGATGGCGTACGTCTTATCAACTGCGCCCGCGGCGGCAACGTAAATGAGAAGGATGTTTTGGATGCTGTTGATAGCGGCAAAATTGCCTACTTTGCCTCCGACTTCCCCTCTGAAGCTACCATTGGCCATAAGAATGTTATCCTCACCCCCCATCTTGGCGGTTCTTCCGAGGAAAGTGAAATCAACTGTGCTGTCATGGCAGCTCAGGAGCTTGTGGAATATCTCAAGACCGGTAACGTTAAAAACAGCGTCAACCTGCCCACTGTCAGCCTTGAGCGCATGGGTGAAGCCCGCCTTTGCGTAATCCACCGCAACGTACCCCGTATGATCAACCGTTTCCTTGATCTCATCGGTGATGAGAACATCAACGTTGAGCATATGATCAATAAGCCCAGCGGAGATATTGCCTATACAATAATCGATACCGGCTCCGATATCAGCGACCATATACGCGATGAAATTGCCGCCATGGACGAGGTTATGAGAGTAAGAATAATCAAATAAAGTGGGGGATTTACCCCTTGAAAACCACGCAGAAGAGCTTCTGCGTGGTTTTTTTAGGCAAAATATACACTAAAATGATGCATTTTTGTGCTAAAAAACCATTGTGGGAAAATTCAATCAGGAAATATATTAAGGATATATAGTGAGATATATGAAAAAATCTATCAGAATTTTAAGTTTAATATTGCTTCTTTCTATGGCCTTCACCATGTTTGCCATGGCTGCGGAAGCTCCTGCGGAAAGCAGTGGGGAAGAGGCCATTGCTCTTGCCTCCGAAACTGTTCGCACCGAGCCCAGCCAGGGACAGAAGAACATAGTTCTTCGTGCTCGCCAGCTTATTGAGCTGCAGTGGACTCCTCTTGCTGACCGCTATCAGTGGGGCTATCAGGGAACTTATACTTCCGGCACCACTTATATAGGCGCACCCTATGGTCAGCCTGTTTATACCGGTTATATTGGCTTTGCCATTGACCTTGATGGCTTTGTAGCCGCAACGGAGAATAATACAAGCAAATTCTATACCGATTATAGCTACTATAATAAGGTTGCTCCTTATTAC
>JAFYUG010000296.1 GCA_017558545.1 Oscillospiraceae bacterium
AAACTATGCTCCAAATGGCGAAGGCGGCATATATACTGTCGCACTGTCCCCAAAGGGCGCCGTTGAGATAAACGGTGGGGAGGAAAAGCGTTGCGAGAAAAGCGGACATAACGGCCATGCGGTTGGAGGAAAAATGATAAACAAGCCTTGCTACGCTCCAGGCTAAGATAACATCGAAGAAAACGCTGAGCAGCTTGATGAGATATAGATCGGGCATATCTATGTAGGAAAATGCCGCAAGGAAATAGAGATAGGGGAGATTATAGTTGCCTATGCTGTCGCTTAGGGCGCTGAAGCCTCCGTTGAGGCGGAAGTATTCAACCCAGCGGGAGAGGAAGGTGTTGTAATCTCCTGTGCGGTAATCAAAGTTAAGGGCCCTCAAGGCCATGGCCAGGGCTATGAGCACGGCACAGAAAATAAGTCTTTTGGGTGTATTGGCTATGCCCTCAAGATATAAAATTGCCAAAGCTATGGCAGAAATAATTAATAATCCGAATATGGCAGCGGTCATGGCTGAAACTCTCCAAATAATATAATTATGCTTTTCAATGATTATAAATCCTTAGAATGGAAAAGTACAGAAAAATCAGCGGAAAGTGGGGAATAGGGGAGGGGATATAAATACAAAGAGCCAAAACCCCGAAAAATCAAAGTTTTTTAGGGTTTTGACTCTATAAATAATAAAAAGGTTCTTGACAAGCCAAGAACCCCATGATAAAATAACTCGCTATGTATGTAAACTGGAGCCAATAGTGCCCCAATTTCACTGTGAGTGTATTGTAACACATTCACCGCAGATTGCAATAGCACTTAGCGAATAATCAACAACCCATCCGGGCGTTTCCAAAATACTATTCTAAGGAGTGAAGGCCTAAATGCCAAAAGATGTTTACTATGGCAAGACCCTGAGAAAGAGCTTTGCTCGCACTCAGGAGATTCAGGACATGCCTCATCTTCTGGAAGTCCAGAAGAACTCTTACAAGTGGTTCCTTGAACAGGGACTGAAGGAAGTCTTCGACGATGTTGACTCCGTCAGCGACTATTCCGGCAACCTGGAGCTGAGCTTCATCAGCTATTCCATGAACGAGAAGCCCAAGTATTCCGAGCAGGAGTGCAAGGCTCGCGACGCCACCTACGCCGCTCCCCTTAAGGTTGGCGTAAGACTTCGCAACAAGACCACCGAGGAGATCAAAGAGCAGGAGATCTTCATGGGTGACTTCCCCATCATGACCGCAGGCGGCACCTTCATCATCAACGGTGCTGAGCGTGTTATCGTCTCCCAGATCGTCCGTTCTCCCGGCATCTACTTCGACAAGACCACCGACAAGGCCCTCATCTCTGTTTATGCCACCACCATTATTCCTTACCACGGTGCATGGCTGGAGTTCGAGACCGACGCCAACGATGTGTTCTATGTCCGTATCGACAAAAACCGCAAGATTCCTGTCACCTGGCTGCTGAAGGCTATGGGTCGTTATAACCCCGAAGAGCCCAGCACCTGGCTCAGCTGCTGCGACACCACCGCAGGCTGCGTCACCAACGACATGATCAAGGAAATCTTCGGCGACGATATCCGTCTTGCCGCCACCTTCGACAAGGACACCTGCCAGACCCGCGAAGAGTGCCTTATCGAAATCTATAAGAAGCTCCGTCCCGGCGATCCCCCCACTGTGGACTCCGCTGAGACTCTGCTCAACGGTCTTTTCTATGACCATCGCCGCTATGACATTTCCAATGTCGGCCGCTATAAGTTCAACAAGAAGCTGGCCATTGCTCCCCGCATCAGCGGCCGCGTTCTGGCTATGCCCGTTGCAGATCCCATGACCGGTGAGATCATTGCCGAAGCAGGCGAGCTCCTCACCCGCGAGAAGGCCGATGCCATTCAGGCTGCCGGCGTTAACGATGTATGGCTTGACATCGAAGGCAAGTCCATCCGCGTATTCTCCAACGGCATGGTTGACCTTGCTAAGTATGTTGACTTTGATCCCGCTGAGCTGGGCATCAAGGAAAAGGTACGCTACATCATCCTTCAGAGTCTGCTGGAGCAGTACTCCGGCGAAGAGCTGAAGGAAGCTATTATGGATAACATCGATAAGCTCATTCCCAAGCATGTTATCCTGGACGATATCTTCGCTTCCGTCAACTACCTCAACTGCCTTGCAAACGGCGTTGGCGAGCCCGACGATATCGACCATCTTGGCAACCGCCGCATGAGAAGTGTTGGCGAGCTGCTTCAGAACCAGTTCCGCATTGGTTTCTCCCGCATGGAGCGCGTTATCCGCGAGCGTATGACTCTGCAGGATCTTGACATTGTCACTCCCCAGAGCCTCATCAACATCCGCCCCGTAACCGCAGCCATCAAGGAGTTCTTCGGCTCCAGCCCCCTGAGCCAGTTCATGGATCAGACCAACCCCCTGGCTGAGCTGACCCACAAGCGTCGTCTGTCCGCTCTGGGCCCCGGCGGTCTGTCCCGTGAGCGTGCCAACATGGAGGTCCGAGACGTTCACTACAG
>JAFYUG010000031.1 GCA_017558545.1 Oscillospiraceae bacterium
AGCGTTGGGGGTTTCGATAACGGTCAGAGGAGTTGCTCCGGAGAGGAAAACATCATATCCGTTGGTGCCCAACTTAGCAAGGTCGTAGACCTTTTTGAAATCCTGCTGCTGGAAGTTGTCAACAACAGCGGCGTTAATAACATCGGAGGTGAGATAGCAAAGGGTGTCGGGAGCCGCGCCGTTAGCATCCTTGCCGGAAAGACCCGTACCGATGAAGGTGCCCGCATTGTTTGCGGTGTAAGCAGATGCGGTGTAGGTGAAGCCCATTGCATCAGCAAGTGCGGAAACGGTAGAGGAAAGGTTTTCTTGCTTCCAATGAGGATCGGTGGAATAGTAGTCCGAGCCGCTGAGCGTTCCGCTCAGATCAATGGCAGTGAAACCCTCCAGCTTTCCGGAAAGACTGTCGCAGATATACTGATGGTCGAAGTACTCATCGGTTCTGTCGCGGAAATACCAGCTCTTGTCGGGAACAATAGCGTAGTAAACGTCATTGTTGGCAAAATACTTATTGCGCAGAGCGGTAAGCTTGTCCGCAAAGCGATTGACCGCGGAGTCATTCACTGCGGGGCGGGGCTCAAAGTAAATGCCGTCAAAGCAGATCATTCCCTCAACCTCGGGGTAAACGGGAGCTTCGGGCGCAGGAGTGGGCTCGGGGGTAGGCTCGGGAGTAGGCTCCGGAGTAGGCTCGGGAGTTACCTCGGGAGTGGGCTCCGGAGTTACCTCGGGAGTGGGCTCGGGAGTTACCTCGGGAGTTACCTCGGGAGTTACCTCGGGAGTGGGCTCGGGAGTTACCTCGGGAGTAGGCTCGGGAGTTACCTCGGGAGTTACCTCGGGAGTGGGCTCGGGGGTAACTTCCTTTTCCAGCCACTTGGCGGTGACATAGTGATTTTCCCTTACTATATCTTCGCTGCTGAGCATCTGGCCATCCTCTTTTACCCAGCCGAGAAATTCCTTATCTTCCCAGCTTGCAGTGGGCAGAGAGCCATAGGCGCTACCGGTCTTATAGCAGTTTATCTTTTTGCTGACGCTGCCGCCGTTTCCGGCGCAGATTATCCAGTTCCAGCCATCGGTGGTGCCGCTATAATCATCATAGAGGAACATTTTTGCCTCGATAATGCGGCGGGCAAGCAAACCTTCCACAACGGCGGTGCCCACATGGCACCATGCGGCGAAGGCGGAGACTATTTCCTCGTCGGTATAGTTTTCCGCGCCCTTTATAATCATACCGGGCAGGGTGTTATACTTGCTCAGCCAGCTGCCGCCAAGATTATAGGTCATGGAGCACATGGCATCAAACTGTCCCTGAGTTAAGGTGACTCCGTTTTTTCTGGCGAAATTATTAACCTCACCGGCGAAAAGGTCCATCTTTTCCCTCAGAAGCTCTTCTCCCTTTTCTTCGGAAATACCATCGGGGAATTCATTCTTTCCGCAGGCAACACCATAGCCTATATACCAGCCGGTGCCATCGGAATAGGCATAGGCGCGGAAGCCTTCACCTTTTTTTATATATTCAACAAGTTCATCGGTATATGTAAGCTCCACATATTCGTCAGAATCGGCCATGGCCGCCGTGGGCATAAGGCCGAAGAGCATCACTATAACCAAAAATATGGGAATAAAGCGTTTTTTCACGTTTTTTCTCCTCGTGTATTAGATATAGATAATTATCTAGCCTATTAATATACACGCAAAAGCATCATATTCGTAAGCTTTTTGGTCATCATCCTCATTTTTAAACACCAAAACCATGGTAATCTATGGAAGTTTTAGGTCACTTTTCACAAAAACGCAAAAAATACCAAAAATTTTTAAAAAGCCTCTTTACTTTAGCTTGCTAATGTGGTATTGTGATATCGAACTAAAAAACACTCTCTTGGAGGTAACCAAAATGAAGAAGATTATTGCTATTGCTCTGGCTCTTATTCTTATGCTCAGCCTTTGCGCCTGCGGAGCCAAGGAAGCTCCCGCCGCCGAAACCAAGACCTTTATCATGGGTATCGACGCTGAGTATCCCCCCTTCAGCTACATTGACGACGAAGGTAACTACGGCGGCTTCGACGTTGAAATCTGCCGCGCAGCCTGCGAAAAGCTGGGTTGGAACTTCGAAGTTTTCGGCGTTAACTGGGACGAGAAGCTTGTTCAGCTTGACGCTATGGAATGCGACTGCATCTGGTCCGGCATGACCATTCTGGACAGCATGAAGGAAGCCGGCTATGTTCTCTCCGCTCCCTACTATGACAGCACTCAGGTTCTTCTGGTAAAGGCCGACAGCGGCTACACTTCCTCCGCTGATCTGGCAGGCAAGCTGGTTGCAGTTCAGCTTGGTACCTCCGGCGAATCCCTCCTCAACGGCGACCTGGCTGATCTGGCCGCCACCTTCGAAGATGTTATCACCTGCGACAGCTTCCTGAAGTGCTTCACCGAGCTGGACGGCAATGCAGTTGATGCCGTATTCGTTGACCTGCCCGTTGCCACCAGCTACGCCGCTGAGAACGAAGGCTTCGTTATCATCAACGAAAACCTTGGCGCTGAGCAGTATGGTATCGCTTTCCGCTCCGGCGATGCTGAGCTGTGCGCAGCTATGGAAGGCGCTGTTGCTGAGCTGGTTGCCGATGGCACCTATGCCAAGATTGCCGAGAACTATCCCGACATCATCAACAACCTGATCTTCCTCGGTCAGTAAGCCTTGTTTTCCAAAACTCAGGAAAGCTCATAAAAAATAAAACGCCCCGGAAGCGGCGAAAACCGCTTCCGGGCTTTCCTGCTCTTTAGCCCGAGCAGCACCAGATAGATATAAGACCTTTTTTGGTCTGAAATGAGGTTAGCATATGACCCTGATGACAATGATAATTAAAATGAGCGAAGGTCTTGGCAAAACCTGCGCCATATTTTTCCTCACTTTGCTCTTCTCCCTTCCCCTTGGCATGATTGTTGCCCTTTTGAGAATGAGCAAGAACAGGATTATCTCCAATATAGTCCGCTTTTTCATATCCATTCTCCGCGGCACTCCCCTTATGCTCCAGCTTCTTGCGGTTACTTACGGCCCTTATTATCTCTTCGGCCTTTCCGTTTCCAGAAATAAGCTCATCCCCGTTGTTGTGGCCTTTGCCATCAACTATGCCGCCTATTTCGCGGAAATTTATCGCGGCGGCATTGAGTCCATACCCATCGGCCAATATGAGGCGGCCACGGTTTTGGGCTATTCAAAATTCCAAACCTTTTTCAAGATTATTCTCCCTCAGGTTGTTAAGCGGATTTTGCCCTCCGTTACCAACGAGGTTATAACCCTGGTTAAGGATACTTCCATTGCATTCACCGTTTCCTATCAGGAAATGTTCACCATAGGCAAACAGATAGCCAACTCCCAGACAAGCTTCACCCCCTTCGTTGTTGCCGGCGTATTCTACTTCATCTTCAACGCCGTTGTGGACTTCGTCATGGGCAAGTTCGAAAAGCGGCTTGATTATTACAGATAAGGAGGCCAGGCTATGATACTTGAGATGAATAACATCAAAAAAAGCTTCGGCTCCCTTGAGGTTTTGAAGGATATCTCCCTTTCCGTTGATAAGGGCGAGGTTGTTTCCATCATCGGCCCCAGCGGCAGCGGCAAGAGCACCCTTCTTCGCTGTGCCACCTTTTTGGAAACCATAGACAGCGGCGAGGTGCTCTATCTTGGCAAGGCCGCCGTTACCACTCAGGATGGCAAGGCGGAGTATGTTGCTCCTGCGGAGCTTAGGAAGATGCGCTCTTGCTACGGACTTGTTTTCCAGCAGTTTAACCTCTTCCCCCACTACACGGTTTTGAAAAACATCATAGACGCCCCCATCAATGTTCACAAACGCCCCAAGGCCGAGGTTATTGCCGAGGCCAAGGCACTTTTGGAGAAAATGGGTCTCGGAGATAAGGCCGACGCCTATCCCTGCCAGCTCTCCGGCGGCCAGCAGCAGCGCGTTGCCATAGCCCGCGCCCTTGCCATGAAGCCCGATATCCTCTTCTTCGACGAGCCCACCTCCGCCCTTGACCCGGAGCTTACCGGCGAGGTTTTGAAGGTTATCAAGCAGCTGGCCGAGGATAACATGACCATGGTGGTTGTAACCC
This sequence comes from Oscillospiraceae bacterium, assembly GCA_017558545.1. GTDB lineage: Bacteria > Bacillota > Clostridia > Oscillospirales > Oscillospiraceae > SIG459. The sequence goes on from JAFYUG010000031.1 coordinate 4,099, forward strand.
ACGAAATGCCCTTCGCCAGAGCCGTCAGCGACCGCGTTATCTTCATGGCAGAAGGCGTTATCGTAGAGCAGGGCCACCCCGAAGAAGTTTTCGGCAATCCCAAGGAGGAGCGCACACGCCAGTTCCTTCAGAACTATCAGAATTGAGATCATGACTAAATATATTCTTGCAGACCCCACAGGAAACATAACGGCCCTTGTGCTAAGCCCCACCGCCGCCGAGGACAGAGCCGCCGTCACCGCCGCCATCATGGCCGCAGAGCCCAAGGCGGAGCAGCTTGGCTATATATCCCAAGGCGAGGGCGATGCCCATATCTGCCTTCAAATGGCGGGAGGAGAATTTTGCGGCAACGCCTGCCTCAGCGCGGCGGCCTATTACCTCATGGAAAACTCCCTTGAGGAGGCTTCCGTCCGCGTTGCCATAAGCGGCGCCGAGAAAAATGTAACCGTGGATATAAAAAAGGAAGCCGACGGCAGTTACTCAGGCTTTGTATATATGCCCCTGCCCACAGGCATAGGCTCTTTTGAAGGCTTCATCCTTGTTTCCTTCCCCGGCATAAGCCACGCCATAGTGCCCTATTCCATCTCCACGCAAGAGGCCGAGGATATTATTGTTCCTCTCTGCGAAAAGCTAAAGGTGGACGCGCTGGGTCTTATGCTCTATAACAAGAAGAAAACTTCCCTCACCCCCCTTGTTTATGTGCCGGGGGCAAAGAGCCTTTTCTGGGAGCAAAGCTGCGCCAGCGGCACCGCCGCTCTGGCCGCCGCCATAGCCACCCAGCGAAGAGGCCACGCCAGTCTCTCCCTCAGCCAGCCCGGCGGAACTCTCTCCGTTGAGGCAAAATGGAACGGCAAAAAAGTTTCTTCCATCCGCCTTGGAGGCAGAGTTAAATTTCTCCCCGAAAAATGTGCGGAAATATGAAAAAAATTTCATAATGGTACTTGAATTGACCTAAATTCTTATGTATTATTTATTGGCACGCGGAGCTGTGAAAGCCCTGCGTGCCAATAAATATTTAACTTTAAGGAGGCGCGGAAAAATGAAAAGAATACTGGCTTTGCTCCTTGCCGCCGTCCTTTGTCTTGGAATAAGCGGCTGCGGAAAAGAGGAAGTTGGCGCTTACACGGTGCTGGAGGAAATAGGCACCAAGGAATATGCGCTGATTTACCGCTCCGATGACGTTATTCCCGAGGTTGTGGAAGCCGCCATCAGCTCCCTTGCCGCATCCGGCACTCTCAGCCGCATTGCCGCCAACTGGCTGGGCAGCAGCGAATATATTAATATAGAGGGCAACTTCTCCGCCATCAGCGACATAGAGCTTCCCCCCGCCCGCACCCTTATCATAGGTGTGGACACCGATGCTCCCCCCTTTGCCTACACCAGCGGCGGAGAGAGCGTTGGCTTTGCCGTTGACCTTGCCAAGGCCATAGGCTCCGTTATAGGCTGGGATATTAAAATCATCCACATCTCCAGCAGCGAAATCGGCACTCAGCTCGCTTCCGGCAATGTGGACTGCGCTTTGGGCTTCTCCCCCCTCTGCGTTGACCAGAGCAAATACACCGTCGGCACAGTTTTGATGAAAAGCGAAATTGTTTTGGCCGTTCCCGAAGGCAGCAATGTTAAGACCATACGCCGAATTCGCGGCGAGCGTATAGGCACCATAAGCGACCCCGCTTTGGAAAACGCCATCACCTCCCACGACAAGATAAGCAAGCATTCCGACGGCGCAACAGTTTATGTAACTCCCCCCCGCTGTATTTCCGCCCTGGATAACGGCTGGTGCGTGGCCATTGTTATGGACATACTCATGCTGAAGGCTTATGCCAGCACTTATGTTCCC
>JAFYUG010000297.1 GCA_017558545.1 Oscillospiraceae bacterium
GCATGTTTTCTTAACGCACCAACGCCCTACGGTGGCGCGGCAAAGCGCAAAAAAATCCCGATTGCTTTTTGCAATCGGGATTTTGGCTCTTAATAAAAACCCGCGGTGCCGTGGGGATTCATAATAACCTGCAGCATGTGCAGGTGGGTCGCCTCTCCACCGCTTCTCTGCTTCCAACATCCACCCCACGGTCAAAGCCGGGGGCGGGAGGCCTGCAATTCACGGCGGAAGTCCGGCATCCCTTATAAAAAATGTAGGTCCATACGAATCCTTAGCTCCACGAACATCGCAGGCATCTTTATTTCAGCGCTGGGAAAGGGGAGAGATTATTCCTCTTCCTCTTCCTCTTCTTCGTCGGCGAAAACTTCTTCCATGTAGATGGCGTAAACCTTTTGCAGCTTTTCCTCGTCATCAACGCTGGCATACTCAACTTCGCCGCCGTTATCAATAACCTGCAAAATTACGAAACCGTAATCAGGGTCATCCTCGTCCATATCGGTGGGCAGGAAAACGCCGTAGACATCCTCGCCGAACTCAACTTCGCCGAGAACTTCCAGCTTAAAGGTTGCGCCCTCATCGTCGGTAAGGCTGATGAAAATTCCCTCGTCCATGTTTTGACCTCCATAAATTATTTCTTTGCCCCCATTGTAAACCATGAAAAGGTCAAAATCAACTGCTTTTATTGAATATCAGGAGCCAAGATCCTCCAAAAGTTCCTGCAGCTCCCTTTGGCTGGAGGCGGAAATGCCCGAAAAAATCATATCCCTATCCGCCTGACGAAGAGAGGCAAGGGCTATATCCGTAACCTCCACGGGCTTGGTGCCGTCAAGGGTGAAAACCGCCACATTGCCATCATATTCTCCCAGAGTATAGAGCATTTCTCCGCCGCCAAAGTCCGCGGCGGTGAACACCGCCATGGTGAGGGCTATGGCCACGAGGGCCACGCACGATACTATTCTTATGCCAAGACGCATTTATTTATTCCTCCCGAAGTTAAAATTTATTCTTGCAGTTGTATTCTTTCCCCAAACTTGGGAAAAAATACTTTTAAGATAAAAATTTACAATTTCGATGCACCTTGGTGACAAAATATGCTATACTATTTGGGATTTTAGTAGTACAATTACTCTGTATTAGACCGAGCGAAACGGAGGCGTTGCCTTTTTGGATAGAAAGAAAGTCAAGAAAATAGTGGGCACCACTGCGGACACAACTGCCGGAGTGGCAGGCGGCGTGCTGCGCCTTAGTATTAAGGTAATCGTGAGCATCATTCTTGTAATTGTTCTCACGGGCCTTCTCTTCATGAGCATTTTTGCCTACTATATTAAATCTACCGTTAACCCCACCCTTGAAACCGACCTTGAGGACTACAAGGTAAGCCTTTCCAGCACCATTTGGTACACAGACTCCGACGGCGTCGAAAAGGAGCTTGTGCGATTGAACACCACCAAAAACCGCGTTTGGGTTGAGTATGAAAACATCCCCAAGGACATGGAGCACGCACTGGTGGCCATTGAGGACAAGCGTTTTTATGAGCACAAGGGCGTGGACTGGTACCGCTCCACCGGCGCGGTTATTCAGATGTTCTTCGCCATGAGCAACGACTTCGGCGGCTCCACCATCACCCAGCAGCTGGTTAAGAACGTAACCGGCAAGGACGAAGGCCTTGTCACCCGCAAGCTTGTTGAAATTTTCCAGGCTCTTGAGCTGGAAAAGACCTATGACAAGAGCGAGATTATAGAATGGTATCTCAACTTCGTCTATTTCGGCAACGCCTGCTACGGCATTCAGACCGCCGCACAGACCTATTTCGGCAAGGATGTTTGGGAGCTTAGTCTTGCCGAGTGCGCCAGCATAGTTGGCATCACCAACAACCCCTCCCGTTATGACCCCTTCCGCGACCAGATGATTTACGATTCCGAGCTGGACGAAACCCGCTCCTGCCGCCAGTGGAACAAATACCGTCAGGAACTTATCCTCTACGAAATGTACGATCAGGGCTACATTGACTATGATGAGTATAAGGCCGCTGTTGCCGAGGAGCTTGTGTTCGTCCGCGCCGAGAACGAAGGCTACAAGGACGTTATCTATACCTGGTATGAAGAGGCCGTTATTGACGCCGTTATAACCGACCTGATGGTGAAGAAGAACCTCAGCGAAAGCGCTGCCAAGGAGCTTTTCTATTACGGCGGTTTGCAGATTTATTGCTGCCTTGACCCCAAAATTCAGGCCATAGTGGACAGCGTTTATGAGGACACAGATTCTCTGCCCAAGACCTATTACTATTCCAAGCAGCAGCTTCAGTCTGCCATTGTTCTGATGGATCCCTACACCGGCGAGGTTAAGGCTCTCTCCGGCGGCGTTGGCGAAAAGACCGAGCGTTTCGGCACAAACCGCGCCACCGAGTCCCAGCGCTCCCCCGGCTCTTCCTTCAAGCCTCTGGCTTCCTATGGCCCTGCCTTTGAGCACGGACTTATCACCCAGTATACCCTCGTCAACGACTCCGACGAAGTTCGCCTTCGCGGAACATGGTGGTATCCCGGCAACAGCCC
>JAFYUG010000298.1 GCA_017558545.1 Oscillospiraceae bacterium
CGGTGCGGCCAAGGAGATTGGCAATAAGATTTTTATAGCGGTTATCGCAGGAAACAAGGTCGCCTGCAATGCCAACAAAGCCATCTTCCTCGCTGGGAATACTCTTGAGGAAGTTGGGCTTAATGGTATCAAGGGGGAGGAAGGTTGCTCTGCCTCCGTCGGTGCGCTTGAGCATTTCAATGGCGGCTTTGCCTACACTCTGAGAGTCTACCACTATGTTCTGCATAGCAGCGCCGAGAGCAGTTTCCACGGCCAGGGCATACTCATCCTTAACGGAGATAAGTCCTGCAACAGGGCCATGAATGCCGCCGAGAGTTCCGCGGCTTTTTGCCTGCATCACGGTTTTAACAGCCTTACCGAGACCTTGATATTCTTTTTCAAGGTCGGAAAGAAGCTTGATGCGGCTTTCGGCAGCGCCCTTTTCAATGGTGATTCTCTTGAGCTCATCGCCAAGCTCGCTTACCTTTTTCTCGCGGCCGCCCATAAGCATACGGTGGCCGTTGATTATATTGTTAACTTCCTTATAGCGCTCTTCGGCCTCTTCGGCTTCGCGCTTAGCCTCATGATAACGCTTGGATACATCCTCATAGCGCTCTTCAGCTGCGGCTATATCATCGGAAATGGTTCTTGCTCTCTCAGCAGTTTCTGCTACGCGGTCATGAAGCTGGCTGATAGTTGCCTTGTTGGCAGCAATGGTCTCATTGAGCTCATTTTCCTTAGAGATAAGGCGGGAAAGCTCTTCCCTATTCTCATCGCTCTCTGCGGCAAGGGCTTCGGCCTTGCGCTCATTGGCACGGATGGAGAGATTTTTCTCAACAAGGCCTTCATCAATTTCGGAAACTCTTGCTCTGTGAGCTGCAGCTTGTGCGGCTATATTTTCTTTTCTCTGGCTCTGTTCGCCAAGCTCGGTCTGAATGCGCTCGATGGTCTCCTCATTATGCTTGAGGGTGTTATGCAAAACGGCAATGGCGCTTTCGCATTCGGCAGCGGAGTTTTCTCCATTGGAAAGATGCTCTCTCTCCCTCTCAGCGTCCATATCGCACTCGCGCATTTTCTCGCTGAGGTTATCGATAACGGCATAGAGCTCTTCAAGCTCTCTGTTGGAAACGGCGAGAAGGCCGTTGGCCTCGTCCAAATCTTTCTGAGCCTGCTCACTCTTGCCATGGAGATTATCCAGTTCCTCCATCCAGAGGTTGATTTCAAGATCTTTTCTCTCATCTCTTAGAACAAGGAAGCGCTTGGCGGTTTCAGCCTGCTTTTTGAGAGGAGTTACCTGCATTTCAAGCTCGTCAATTTTGTCGTTAACTCTCAGCAGGTTTTCATCGGTGCGGGCAAGCTTGCGCTCAGCCTCCTCCTTGCGGTGGCGGTAGCGGGAAATGCCGGCAGCCTCTTCAAAAATTTCGCGGCGGTCGGTGCTCTTTGCGGAGACGATTTCTGCAATTCTGCCCTGTCCGATAACGGAATAACCGTCGCGGCCAAGACCCGTATCCATGAGAAGACCCGTGATATCCTTCAATCTTACGGACTCACGGTTGAGATAATATTCACTTTCGCCGTTGCGGTAATAACGGCGGGCAATGGTGACCTCAGGGGCATCAATATCGAAGGTGCCGCAGGAGTTATCCAAAATGAGGCTAACCTGAGCAAAGCCCATGGGGCTGCGCTTTTCGGTGCCGCCGAA
>JAFYUG010000299.1 GCA_017558545.1 Oscillospiraceae bacterium
GAGGAAGGCAGCCAGCAGGTTGCCGTGGGCGCCATGGATGAGTACGCCGTCAAAGCCGCAGCGCTTGAGTCTATAAGCGCAATCGGCAAAGCACTCAACGGTGTGCTCAATATCGTGCTGGTCCATCTCCTTGATATAATGGCCTCTATCCTCCAAAACGAAGTTGCTGGGAGCCAGCATAGTGTCGGAGGTGCAGGCTCTTGGGTCAGCGCCGCGTCCTGCGTGGACAAGCTCAACGGAGAGCTTGGCACCGTGGCGGTGGGCAGCTTCCACCATGCGGACAAGGCCGCCGACCTTTTTATCGTCGGTAACGTCGATTTCCGCGGGATGGTCGGGGGCGGTTTCCCAGTTGACGGGGGTTGCGCCCACATGGATGATGGCAGTTCCGGCCTCGGCCTGCTGCTCGATGAAGTCTATATATCCATCCAAAGGCTCGCCAAGGCAGTTGACCATGTCGCAAACCAAAGGGGAGAACTCAACGCGGTTTTTGAAGGTGGTTTTGCCAACCTTCAAGGGGGTGAAAAGATGCTTATAGTTATTGAAGCTGCTCATATTGTTGAAGCTCCTTTTCAGTAGTTTTGATAGGGCTTATACCCACTTTTCGCAAGTGCCGTCCATCTTGTTGAAGTCCACATCCATGTCCTCAAGATAGAAGGGGGCGAAAATAAGTCCGCTTTCGGGGGAATACTTCTTGCGAAGGAACTCGTTTTCTGCAAAAATTTCGTCCATAACGGCCTTGTCATCGGTGAAAACGGCCTTGCCGCGAACGCGCAGCCATTCCTTGTTGGCATTGCAGCCGCAGACCTCAACCTCGGGGTTTTCCTTTATCTGCTTGCAGCAGCGCTTATCGCTGCCCATGCCGAAATAGAGCTTGCCATCGCTGAGCACGGCGCAGAAGCCCATGGGGCGAACTCTTGCAGCCCCCTCATCCACACTTGCAAGGAAATACCAGCCGCAGCTTTTCAGAAATGCACGAATTTTGTTGTTCATAATTTACATCCTTTCTATGAAAAACCATAAGTTTTAACTTGTTTTCAAGGCGCCGGGCGCCCTTATACACATTATATCTCATAGGGAAAACAAACTAAATATGTATATAAAACGAATTTTTCACGCTTCATATGTGTATTTCCTCCAAAGAAAAAGCCATCTGTTCCGAAGAGCAGATGGCTGAATTTGTTTTTATGTATCACTGGCGGAGAGTGGGAAGCTTTCTGAGAATTTTCACAAGGGGGAAGCTGAGGACGAAGAAGATGGCTGCCAGAGAGCCTGCAACGATGAGACGCCATTCCACGCCGCTGCCGAAGAGGGCGGCCAGGGGCGTTACCACTATGCTGGAGCAGAAGCCGCCGCAGAAGGAAATGGCAATGAACAGAGAGGAGGAGCGGACAATTTTGTTCTCGTCAAACTTTCTGCCCATGGAGTACATGGCGGTGGGGAGACCGAGGGACACACCGGAGCCTGCGCAAATGGAGCCCAGCATAACCGTTGCAAGGGTGGGAATAAGACCCAAGGCCATGCCCACACCGGCGCAGACAAAGGCCAAAATGAAGTTATATTCTTCAACCTTCTTAACCAGCTTGGGGAAGATGAAGGCAGAGGCCATGCCGCCTGCCATACAAAGGCCGTTAGCTATGCCGGCCAAAACCTCGCTGTTTTCATAGCCTCTCTGATGGAGAAGCATGGCGGTGTTGGAGGGGAAAACATTATAAAGGAGCATGAAGCAGAAGTTCAGCACGCAGTAAACGCCAACCAAAGGCTCAATGCCGCCCTTGGCCTCCTTGCTGCCCTTTTCGGGGAGCTTATTGGCGGGGAGGAGGGTGGCCGTGCAAAGGGCAACCAGCAAAGCGGGCACATAGACAAGGTAATTGGTGCGCCAGGAAATAGCAGCCAGCAAACCGCCGAAAACGGTGAGCAAAATGCCGCCTATGTTCAAAAATGCGGACTGTATGCCCAAAACGCTTGCGCGCTCATCGCCTATGAAGGAGTGGTTAACAACAGTTGCCATGGTGGGGATAAACAGACCCATGCCCAACCCCAGCATTGCCGCCCACACAAAGAGCATGGGGAAGCTGAAGGAGAAGAGATAACCGCAAAGGCCGGTTACGAAATAGATGCCTATACCCACAGTTGCAATCCAGCGCCACTGGATTCGGGAGGTGAGCCAACCCGCCAGAAGGGTGGAGAGAATGACCAATATATCGGGACAGGTCATCAAAACCTGCACGGCGGTATCGCCAACTTCGGGAAATTCCTGGGCTATTTTTGAAAGGGAGGGGGAAATGCCCATATTTCCCATTTGGAACATGGCCACCGCATAAACGGCCATCTTTATTTTTGTACCCTGCTTCATTTAAGTTTCTCCTTGGCTAAACTTAATTGCGAAAAATCAAATAATCTGATAAAGGGCCATTGGGCAAACCTTGATTTCTGCCACATTTATGATATAATTGATTAAATATGTGCTTTTTCAGCATGAAATATATATTTTCGCAAGTTAATTATACCGTTTTTTCCGAAATTTCTCATCATAGAATATGACGAAAAATTCCTTTTAATTTCGTACCAAAGGACCAACGCAGCGTTCCCTGCGGTCGGAAGGAGTAATAACATGATACTCAAAATCAAACAGGTAAATCAGCTGCTCTCCACATATTCACCCATTTATCGCATTGAGGGCGCACCCAACCTCAGCCTCAACTCCATAGTTCCCTATAAACCCAATCAGGAGTATGACGACAACACCCTGTATGTTGGCCGCGTGGACTCCTTCCCCGAGGTTTTGCCCAGAAACTTCGTCAACATAGGCGGCATTCTGCCTCCCAAGGATTGGGCACCCACCCCCGACATTAACCTTATCATCCTCCCCAGAAGCACGGATTTTGCGGAGGTTTTGATGCTCCTTTGCAACCGCCTTATGGCCGACGATGACAGCCGTCTTGCCGCATTCTCCTCCGGCATACTCAGCCGCCTTTCCTGCGAAAGCTTCAGCTCCATTGTGGAGCTGGCCTACCAGTATTTCGAAAACCCCATCGTTATCTCCGATAAAAACTGGCGAAGCATGGTGATGTACCCCGACGTGGATATCCCCGAGGATAGCGACTGGATGCAGTTTCGCCATGACGGCGTTCTCTCCAGCGAGATAGTCACTCAGAACATGCGCGCCAACCTTGCGGAAATTCTCTCCACCGCCACCGCCCCCTTCTATTGGAAGGACGAGCGCATGGCCTACCCCAGACTTTTCTGCACCGTCAGCGTTGCCAAGCACTCTGCGGCCACCATTTCCATTTTGGAGTATAACCGCCCCATTACCGAGCAGGACTACACCTTCCTCACCATTTTGGCCAAGGCCATGAGCACCGAGCTTCAGAAGAAGAACGAAAACCTCGGCTATTCCCGCGGCCTTAAATATGAGGAGTTCCTCGCCGATATGCTGGACGGCACTCTCACCTCCCCCGCAATTATCAACGAGCGAGTGAAGAATCTGAACATAAATCTTCACAAGCATCATCTGCTCTTCGTTGTGGACATTGCCTCCTTCGACAGCGGCAACTTCTCCGTCAGCTACTTCCGCGATTATCTTGAGCGCGCTGTCAGCACCTGCAAGGCTCTTGTTTATCGCCACTACATAGTTCTTTTCAAGGGCTGCACCAAGCTAAAGCCCGTTCAAAGCATTGAGGAATTCGAAGAAGGCCACGATTTCCGCAATTTCATCATCGAGCATAACGCCCTTTGCGGCGTAAGCCGATATTTTGACGAGATTACGGACATTGCCGCCGCCTTCCATCAGGCCGAGGAGGCCATAAACATTGGCCGCCGCCTCAGCCCCCAGTCCCCCATTCATTTCTATAATGATTTGGAGCTTTATCACATCGCCAAGATTTGCTGCGAGAATGAGGACGTGC
>JAFYUG010000300.1 GCA_017558545.1 Oscillospiraceae bacterium
AAGCACTCCAAAGTAATATATTTTTCTGCAAGACAAAGAAAAAATCCATGGCAAGGCTGTCGCCTGCCATGGATTTTCTTCGAAGTATTGCGGGAAAAGATACACTTTGGAGCGTACAAATCCCTATGTGAGGCCGCCTTTAGCCAAGGCTTTTTTCTGCATTTAAAGCCTCCCTTGTGTAAAGGGAGGTGGATTTTTGCGTAGCAAAAAGACGGAGGGATTGTTAAAACTGTCCATCTTAAAGGCCCCCTTAACAAGGGGGCTGTCTGCGAAGCAGACTGGGGGATTATCTCACGGCGGAAGCAAGCAGCCGCCCTACGATATTCCATTGAGTATACCTTTTTAATCGTCATTGCGAAGCGCCTTTAGGCGCTGTGGCAATCCGTAATTCCTTTTCGGCTAAATATGAGGACAAAAATTATGTTAACCTATCAATGAATTTCAAGAACGCATCCTCAATGGTTTTTCTATCCTTCTCGCTATAGTAATAGTGGCGAGAGTGGGGGAGGACTATGGTTTCGGCGTTGCCGGTGAATTTAATGGAGCGGAACGCCACAAGCTCATCATGCCGAGACTGTATAGCAACGCAATATGCCTTTAAGGTTGACATAATTTCTCTGGTTTCCCTTGCCAGCGCAAAAAGCTCCAAATATCTGGGTATCCAGCGAAGATATGCAAAGAGGTTTTTGGTCAATGCTATGCTGCAAGCCTGGTGGCAGGAGAGAAAATATCCCTTTGCTCTGTCGGGGGAGGAATATATAAGGTGAATACATCCCGCCATGGCCACAGGGGTGAGATGGGGGCATAGAGGCATGGCAAGGGCAAAGATTTCCGATACCTTGTCCGGATGCTTTTCGGCCAAATAAACGCTGAGCAAAGTGCCCATGGAGTGGCCAAGCAAAATAACGCGGCGGTGGCTGTCGCAGAGTTCCAGCAAGGCCTTCTCGCAGTAGGCCTTCCATTTGTCCATACTGCTGTTGGCAAAATCCAGGTATGTGCCGCCATGTCCGGGCAGAAGGATGCTCCATGCGCTCCAACCGTCGGGTACAAGGGGGAGAAGAAAATCAAAATGCCTTGGAGTGCCCAGTATGCCGTGGATAAAAAGCACCGCGGTGTCGGCATCTTTTATTATGTTTTTATATTCTGAATTCATAATATTCACCCATATAAATTCTACATCATAGCAGCCTTCGCTTCAATAAAAAATTGAACTCGCCATAATTTTATGCTATGATTAATTAAATTAACCAAAGGAGAGTTTCGTAAATGATAATGGAATATAAAGGCATCATGCCCGAAATAAGCCCCGAGGCATTTGTTGCCCCCTCTGCCGACATAATAGGCGACGTTAAAATTGCCGCCGATGCATCCGTATGGTTTGGCGCTGTTATAAGAGGCGACGAAGCCCCAATAGTGATAGGGGAGGGCACCAATGTTCAGGATAACTGCGTTCTGCATTGCGACCATGGCAGCGACATGGTTATAGGCAAAAATGTCACTATAGGCCATGGCTCCATTGTCCACGGCGCAACCATAGGCGATAATGTGCTCATAGGCATGGGCGCAATAGTTTTGGATAAGGCCTGCATCGGCGATAACTGCATCATAGGCGCAGGCGCTGTGGTAAAAGAGAGAGCTGAAATCCCCGCCGGTTCCATGGTGGTGGGTGTTCCCGGCAAGATTATCCGCACCTTGGACGAAAAAGCCATAGAGGAGCGCGGCAAGCAGAGCTACTATGTTCCCCTCAGCAAGAATTATATGGAGTGATAAAAATGATTAGATTTGATTGCGACTACACCGAGGGCGCTCACCCTCAGATAATGGCAGCTCTTGCCGCCACCAACTTTGAGCAGACCTGCGGCTATGGCGAAGATGCCCATTGCGAAAATGCCAGAGAGTACATAAAAAAGTCCATAGAGTGCCCCGATGCCGATGTACACTTCCTCGTGGGCGGCACTCAGGCCAACATGACCGTTATTGCCTCCATCCTCCGTCCTTATCAGGGCGTTCTCTGCGCCGAAAGCGGACATATAAATTGCCATGAAACCGGCGCCGTTGAGGCAAGCGGCCATAAAGTCCTGCCCCTCACTCAGACTAATGGCAAAATAAACGCCCAGCAGGTGCGCGACTATGTGGAGGCCCATTGGCGCGATGGCGCCCATGAGCATATTGTTCAGCCTGCCATGGTGTATATCTCCCAGCCCACGGAGTACGGCACTCTCTACACTAAGTCCGAGCTTGAAGAGCTTTATGCCTGCTGCAAGGAACTTTCTCTGCCCCTTTTCATAGACGGCGCCCGCCTTGGCTATGCCTTGGCAGCGGATAAAACCCTTACATTGCCCGATATAGCCCGCAACTGCGATGTTTTCTATATAGGCGGCACAAAGGTTGGATGCCTTTTCGGTGAGGCCGTTTGCATTATGAACAGTGCGCTGAAGAAGGACTTCCGCTATATGATAAAGCGCATGGGCGGTATGCTGGCCAAGGGCAGACTTTTGGGTATTCAGTTTGAAGAAATGTTCCGGGACGGTCTCTATTTCCGCGTGGCAGAAAAGGCCGTGGAAAATGCCCTTCGCATTAAGGCCGCCCTCATTGAAAAGGGCATACCTCTTCTCATGGACTCCGCCACCAACCAGCAGTTCCCCATACTCACCAGAGCTCAGCAGAAGGTCTTGGGCGAAAAATATGCCCTTGGCTTTTGGGACACCACCGGCGGCGACAGTGACGCCATACGCATTTGCACAAGCTGGGCAAGCACCGATGAAAATGTGGACGCGCTTATACGCGATATAAAGGCTCTTTGATATGAAAAATGAAAAAGATAAGCTCAGTATTGAGCGCTTTCAAAGCATACTGAAAATAAAAACCATCTCCGGCAAAGAGGAGTTTAAGAGTGAGTTTGACCGCTTTTATCCTACTCTCCGGGAGCTTTATCCCACAGTTTTTGAAGCTGTGGAGTGGGAAGTTGTAGGGGACTATGGCATTCTCATCCGCTGGAAGGGCAAGAGCGCGGAGAAAAAGCCCGTCATCTTTATGGCTCATCAGGATGTTGTAGCCTGCGAAGAAGATAAATGGACTCATCCTCCCTTTGCCGCCGAAATCCATGAGGGCATGATCTGGGCTCGAGGCAGTGTGGACACAAAATGCATAATCTCCGCTTTGATGGAGAGTGCCGAGGAGCTTATAGATACCGGCTTTGTGCCGGAAAGAGATATTTACTTTGCCTTCGGAGCCGATGAAGAGGTCTTTGGCACAACTATGCCCCAAATCGTGGAGACCCTCCAAAACCGCGGCATTGAGCCTTGGTTTGTGCTGGATGAGGGCGGCGCTATTATTTCCGAGCTGCCCATGGGCATAAGTGAAGCCTTCGCCATGGTTGCCGTTACGGAAAAGGCCTACGGCACCATGAAAATCAAGCTTTATAACGGCGATAAGGCCAATGCCCCTCAGCGCATAAGCGAGGCCGTAAAGCTTCTTGCAGATAAGCCCCTTCCCGGTGTGCTGGATGCTCCCGTGCAGGAAATGCTCCGCCGCCTTGGACCTTATGCCACAAAGGCTCTGCGCCCCGTTATGAAGAATATCCGCCTTTTTGCCCCTGCCGTAAATAAGGTGCTGGATGGCAACTCCGATACCCGCCCCATGATACGAAGCAGCATCATCCACGAAAAAAGCGAGGCTTACCCTGCTGAAAATGCAGCGGGAGCAAGCTTCAAGCTGCGCCTCAACCCTTGGGATAACGGCGAAAAAGTTCGAAGCCATGTGCAATCCCTTTTGGGTGATGATGTGGAAATCAGCATAGAGATGAAGAGCGGCGGCGCTCCCGTAAGTTCTTGGGACACCGATGCCTTCCGCTATATAGAAAAGACCGTGGCCGAGGTTTTCTCCGCCCATACCACCCCCTTTGTCCTCGATGGCGGTACCGATGCCCGCCATGCAGCGCCCATCTGCAAGGAGATATACCGCCTTGGGGCATTCCGTATGTCCACCGCCATGCGCAAGAGTGTCCACCATGAAAACGAGAGAATGCCCGTGGAAAATTATCTGGAGGGCATAAGATTTTATAAGGAGTTTATCAAAGGCTTATAATTTGGGTAGACCTGAATTTGTCTAAGAGTTTGCACTGCCTCAAAACCACATAATTCAACGCGGAAATATGCAACTTACAGCTAAATAAGCAAAACCCGACCTATGCTTCAGGCACAAGTCGGGTTTGTTGTTTTATTTGCATTTTTTTCAGTTATGCATCCTTGGCAGATTGAGCTTATAGTAAGCGGCCAAAAAACGGATGAGCATAATAAGCACTATGCCGCATATCATGGAGGCGGTGGTTCCTATAACGGGGATGAGCAAAGCGCAAAGCAAGGCTCCCGCAATAGATGCGCTGGCATAAATATGCTTGCGGAAAATATAGGGAATATCCCCGGCAAAAATATCGCGGAGCACACCGCCGCCGCAGCCGGTGACGCAGCCCACGAAAATCATGAGGAAGATATTATCGGGGAAAAGGCTATAAGCGTTCACAACGGCAACAACGGTGAAGCCGCCGAGGCCCACGGCGTCCAGCACCTGCAAAGCCACTTCTCCCGCGCTTTTTAGGCTGCCCAAAAACTTAGATATGAAGGGTATGCAGATAATAAGACTGGTGGCCAGTGCCACAAGGGCATAAACTGGATTAACGAACATGGCGGGAGGGGTGTTTCCGATGATAACATCACGGATAATACCGCCGCCGCAGCCGGTTGTTATACCCAGCATACAAACGCCAAAAAGGTCCATATTCTTGTTTTTTGCCACCATTACGCCGGAAACGGCAAAGGCAATGGTGCCCAATATCTCAATGATGAAAATGATAGTGTTCATTTCCGCAAATAACTCCTGCCTTGAATAAAGCCGCCTGCACCGATTTGCGATGCAGGCGGTTCAGGGTGTTAAAAAAGTGGCTTTGCCACTTTTTTGACACCCTGAACACAGCATTTTTGAGCGATTTTCGCTCATAAATGCATTGATTTTAACGTGCAGGGGGCCCTTTGCCCCCTACACACGCCCCCGCTACTCTATCTCGTAAAATGGCAGCATAGTTTTTTGACAAGCTGAGCCGCCAGCACCGATTTGCGATGCAGGCGGTTCAGGGTGTTAAAAAAGTGGCTTTGCCACTTTTTGACACCCTGAACACAGCATTTTTGAGCGATTTTCGCTCATAAATGCATTGATT
>JAFYUG010000301.1 GCA_017558545.1 Oscillospiraceae bacterium
CCCTACTGGAGGGGAGCTGTCACGCGAATGCGTGACTGAGGGGTTTCGACGATGTGTTGGGCGCTCATATAGACGCAGAAACCCCTCCGGCATTAAAAAATCCGACCCACTCATCAGAATGGGTCGGAAATATTTTTCACTTGCAGCAGCAATCCTTATTGCCGCAATCCTTGGCGCAGGCGCAGCCTATGCACTTCGTGCCCCGCTTTTTTTCGCGGATTATATAGGCGGCAGCCGCTCCCACAACGAGAACAACAATGGCGATAACAATAATATCCGTCAATATTTTTTCTCCTTTCGGATTCTTAGATTTTCTTCCCGGAATTGGCTCTCAGGGCAAAGCAAGTGAGCATGGCGGCGAAGGCCACAACAGCTATAAGACCGCCAACAAAGCCATTGCCCACGCAGCCCTCGGTAAATACGGTGCCCAGCTGGTAAACGAGGAAGCCAACGCTGAAGCCCACGCCCAGCTGCAATCCTATGCCCGCCCAAAGCCACTTGGCGCTCTTCATTTCGGAGTTCATTGCGCCTATGGCGGCGAAGCAGGGGGGAGAATAGAGGTTGAACATCAGATAGGCCAGCGCGGCGGCCTTGCTGATAGCGATCACGCCTGCAACCTCGGCGCCTGCGCCTTCCACCATGGCCAGCTCATCGGTGTTGATGAGGTTTTCAAGGCCAACAAAGCAGACCGCCAGAGTGCCCACAACATTTTCCTTGGCAATGAAGCCGGTGATGGCGGCGGCAGCCATCTGCCAGCTGAGAACGCCCACAACGGGAACGAGGAGATAGGCAAAGGGAGAGGCGATGGTGGCCAAAATGGAGGAGGATGCCTCCTCAACGGGGCGGAAGTCCCAACCGAAGCTCTGCATAATCTGCACAGCGGTGTTGCAGATGAGAATAACGGTGGCGGCCTTCACTATGTAGCTCCAACCGCGGGAGCACATGGAGAAAAATGCTCTCTTGAGAGAGGGGAGCTTATATTCGGGCAGCTCCATGATGAAGTAATTTTTCTTTCTCTTGGTGCCGGTGATGGCGTTAACCAGCAGCGCGCCAAGGAAAATGAGGGCTATGCCAAGAAAATACATGAGGAAGCTTACCCAGCCTGCATCCTCGAAAAATGCCCCTGCGAATAGGGCGATAACGGGGATTTTTGCGCCGCAGGGCATGAAGGGAGTCAGCATGGCGGTGGCGAGGCGCTCGCGTTCATCGCGAACGGTGCGGGAGGCCATAATGCCGGGGATGGCGCAGCCTATGCCTATAACGAAGGGGATAACGCTTTTGCCGGAGAGACCAACCCGCTTGAAAATGGGGTCGAGGACAACGCTGACGCGGGCCATGTAGCCGCAGTCCTCCAAAATGGCGATGAGAAAATACATAACCATAACAAGGGGGAGAAAGCCCACAACGGCTCCCACGCCGCCAACGATGCCGTCAATGACCAAAGAGCGCAAAATGGGGGAAGCGCCCACCATCCAGCCGTCGGCTATCTCCATAAAAGCCTCTATCCAACCCACCAAAAGGTCGGCCACCCAAGGGCCTACCCAAGCCTGAGAAATCTGGAAAACGAGGAACATCACCACGGCGAAAATGGCTATGCCGCCGAGAGTGTGGGTCAAAACCGCGTCCACATCGTCGTGGATATTGCGCTCTGAGGCCTTGGTAGTGCGCTTTTCAACGGCGGCAACGATGCCGTTGACAAAGTCAAAGCGGCGGCGGTCAGCTTCGGCGGAGGCGCTGCGATCGCTCAAATCCACATCACCCTGAGAATAAGGGGCGCTCTGGCTCTTGCCCAAAACTCTTACGGCGGTGTTAACCACATCGTGAAGGCCGCGGCTATGGGTGGACACGGTTTCGATAACGGGGCAGCCCAGCTTTTCGGAGAGGGCGGCGGTGTCTATCCTGGTGCTGCGCTGGTGGTTAATATCGGTTTTGTTGAGAGCCACAACCATGGGAATGCCCAGCTCCAGCAGCTGGGTGGTGAAGAAAAGGCTGCGGCCAAGGTTGGTGGCGTCTACGATGTTGATGATGGCATCGGCTCTCTCGCCCTTAACATAGGCGCTGGTGATGCTCTCCTCGCCGGTGAAGGGGCTCAGGGAGTAAGCACCGGGCAGGTCAACGGCTATGAGGGAAGTACCCTTGGGGCAAAAATGCTTTTTCATGGGGCTGTGCTTGGCTTCAACAGTAACGCCGGCCCAGTTGCCCACCTTTTCGTTGCGGCCTGTGAGGGCATTGAACATGGTGGTTTTTCCGCTGTTGGGGTTTCCGGCAAGGGCAATTTTCATGGGGGATATCCTCCTCGGGATTTATATATCTAAAATTATTATACAAGTTTGTCGGTTAGCCTAGGCTAACCCTCGGGCAAAATTTAGCCGGCTGAGCCAGGGCTATCCGAGCTAAGCTCAGATAAGAATGGCTTCGGCCAGCTGGGAATCTATGCTGTAACGGGCGGCTTTGATGGAGATAATGGAAATTTTTCTCTTGTGGGCAATAACTGTGATGGTCTCGCCGCTATAACAGCCAAGGGAGAAGAGAAAGGCGTTAAGCTCCTCGTCATCGGTTTCAATGCCTCGGATTATATATTCAATTCCTTCCTGAGCCTGACGCAAATTCATGTTCTTCATCACCTTTTCAATCTATTTGTTAATATATCAGGGGTGTTAGCATATGCTAACTGCCGAGCAAAATAAAGAGTTAGCCACAACTAACTACCCTGATATATTATACTGAAAAGGCAAATTTGTCAATACTTTCCTTTGAAAAAAATACGGAGAGTTTAGGTGGCCTCACATATCCCCTTCTCCGTTGGGCGTCGGTGCGTTAAGAAAACATGCCGGTGGCACATTTTGAGCCAAAGGCGGAAGCAATCTATGATTGCGACCTGGCCCGAAGGGTGGCTGCCCGAAGGGCAGACTTAGGGATTGCCGAAAAACGGGCTGTCGAGGACGCCAGAGCCTACGGCTATGTGAAAAACTAAAATCTTATCGTAGGGGCGAGCATTGCTCGTCCGCTTATCGACCAAAGGTCGCCCCTACATGGCGGGAGTATGCCCCCGTCCTACGGGGATGCACCTTTAAAGCCCCCCTTTCCAAGGGGGGAAGCCTTGCAAAGCAAGGCAGGGGGGATAAAGCTAAAA
>JAFYUG010000302.1 GCA_017558545.1 Oscillospiraceae bacterium
AGGAGCTTACGGATTGCCACGTCGGCAGCCCTCTCAGTCAGCTTCGCTGACAGCTCCCCCAGAGGGGGAGCCGAGTCCTCGCAATGACCATGTTTTTACTCTGCGCCATTGTAGGCTCTGGCGTCCTCGACAGCCCGATTTGTAGGGGCGGCAATCTGCCGCCCGCGGAGGAGCTATGCTCGACCCCTTCGAGGTGCGCTTAGCTTTTTGCACCATTAAAGTCCCATTGTATTTTTGATTAATTTGTTCTATAATAGATGCAAGTAGGATGCATTTTTATATAATAATGCCAATAATTGGGAACGATACTAAAAATGAATAAATAGAAAGGACCGGTGACCACATGAGAAAAATTATTGCTCTTATCCTCTGCGCGCTCATGCTTTTATCCATGGCCGCCTGCAAGGACACCCAGACCCCTGAAGCCCCTGCACAGCCCGAAGCCACCCCGGAACCTACGCCTGACCCCGTAGAACTGGCCCTTGAAGTTTACACCCGCTATGCGGAGGATGCTGCCGCGGCGGAAAACAGCCAATTTCTCATAGAAAGCGTCACCACGCGCAGCGTTGGGGACGTGGGCTATGATGAAAAGGTTACGGAAAAGCTTGTGTATCAGGACATGGGCAGTTCTTCTCCCCTTGTTCTCCGCGACCGCAAGCAGGTTTATTATGGCAAAAACAGTTATTCCGAGTATCTTTACGCCGATGGCTATGCCTACACAAACGGCCTTTACAAGGCGGAGACCACTCTGGAGGACTTTTTGGCGGATATTTACCCCGTGGCGCTCATCACTCCCGAGCTTTACAAGTCTAAAAAGCTTGATGGCGCTGAGCTTATATTGTCCGCCCCCACCGCTGCCGAGCCTTGGCTTGGAGAGGGCATAGTGTTCATGGACGCCGAGGCCAGGATTATCTTCAACGACACCGTCACGGAGGTTGTTTCCGTTGAGTATGAAGGGGAGTATATGTCCAACCACGTGCTGGTGGAGCTTAGCCTCAGCATGACGCCTCAGGAGAAGGATGCGGAGACCGACCTCAAGGAGGAAATCCCTCTCTCCAACACCCTCAAGCCCATTCCCGACATGTATGTTCCCGAGCTTTTCAACAAAGCCAGCGTTGCCGTTCAAAACAGCGATGCCAAGGCTATAGCCCTAACTTCCTATTACGACATCAGCGCCTTGGATATTGAGCTGACCGATGCCACCGAGGCCTACATCCACGGCAGCGGCGACGATATAAGCATGTATACGGACTACACGGTAACTTATAGGGAGGGCCGCAACGTTGGCGGATATTACATCAGCGAGAGCTACCGCGACGGAATTTACCGCTATAGTCAAAACGGAGAAACCTATGAGCAGGTTATGCCTGCCGGCAATCTGGATTTGAGCACCTACACCTATAACGAGCTTACAGGTACCCGATTCTCCGATAACTTTGAAATCACATATCTGGATGGTTACATACTCATAGATTTCCAGATAGACCTCTCTCTGGGCGACGGAGCTCAGCAGAGCATTTGCCGCGCAGTTTTTGGCGACCCTCTGTATCTGGATTTCCTTGCCTCGGACTTTGAAACCATCAGCTACACCGGCTATCTGGCCTTTGACGCGGATACCATGCTCCCCTGCGCCTATGCCACGGATTTCCACGGCGCGCACACCATTAACGGCAAAAAGAAGGATGTCAGGTGCAAAGACCTTGTGTCCTATGACCTTCTCAGCGCCGAGGCTGCTCAGGTGGCCGCAGGCATAGAGCCGGAAGAGCCTGAGCCTGAAGAGAGCGCAACGCCCCTTTTCTACAAGGTCACCGGGGAAAGCGGCCAGACCATGTGGCTTTTGGGCACCATCCACGTGGGCGATGAGCGCACCGCATATCTCCCCGAAAGCATCTACAAGGCCATGGACCAGTCCCACGCGCTGGCTCTTGAAGTTGACACCGAAGCCGTTGAGCAGTATCTTGCGGAAAACGCCGATGTTATGAAGGCCATGCAGGAGAAGATGTATTATCTGGATGGCACCACCATAGACCAGAAGATAGACCCGGAGCTTTATTCCGAGGCTAAGAATTATTTGAAGGCCATAGGCGCTTATGACCACAATGCCGATAGTGGCAAGCCCACGGTTTGGGCAAGCAGAATAGAAACCGCCTTCATGTTCCATGTGGGTCAGCTCTCCTCCGATTATGGCGTTGAGGAGCGCCTTATTAAGGAGGCCAAGGACCGCAGCATGGAGATTTGGAGCATAGAGGACATGGCGGAGCACCTGATGGTAACTCTCAATTTCTCCGAGGGCTTGCAGGAGCTGCTTTTGTACGAAACTGTCAGCTATGGCCGCGCCGAGTATGCGGCGGAGCTTATGGAGCTTTATGAGCTTTGGTGCGACGGCGATGAGGAGGCTCTCCGAGAGCAGCTTAGAGTCAGCGAGGATATAGAGTTCACGGAAGAGGAGCTGGAAATGTATACTCCCGAGGAGCTTGCGGAAATCGAGGGATATATTGCCGAGTATAATCAGGCCATTGCCGTTCAGCGCGATGAGCTTATGCTTGAAAAGGCTATAGAGTATCTGGAAAGCGGCAACACCGTTTTCTACGCCGTTGGCCTTGCCCACCTGCTCTCCGAAACGGGTCTTGTGGACGGCTTGCGGGAAGCCGGATATACTGTTGAGATTGTGAAGTGAATAATATAAACCGAGGCGGGCTCCTTTTTGAGCCCGCCTTGACTTTTCTAATGAGGGGGACGGATTGCCACAGCGCCTGAAGGCGCTTCGCAATGACAAGAATTTAAAGGCTCCCTTGTGTAAAGGGAGCTGTCAGCGAAGCTGACTGAGGGATTGCC
>JAFYUG010000303.1 GCA_017558545.1 Oscillospiraceae bacterium
AGAGAGAACTCGTCCTTCAGGTCGCGGCCAAGATGGTTGATGATAACGGCATGGATGTTGGGGTTGGGAGTATCCTCGGGCTCAGCGGGAGTCTGAGTAATGGGAGCGGTGATAACCTCAACTTCGGTGGCGATAACAAGGTCATAGCCGGAGTTATAGATGGTCTTGCCGTCTATATCGCTGGCCTTGATGGAGTAGACTATCTCCTTCTTGTTGTCGTCCTCAAGCTCAAGACCCTTGAAGGAATAAACCCACTGGCCATTCTTATCAGCGGTGACATCCTTGGAGTCCACAACGCTGCCGTTGGCAAGGAGGTTAACGGTTACGGACTGAGGCTGAGTATCGGTGGCATCAAGGCTCCAGCTAATCTGGCCATCAATATCCAGTCTGTTGCCGCCGCCAAGGCTTGCAGTTACCAAAACGATAACAGCCACAATGATAGCCACAACGAGAACGCAGCCTACGATAAACTGGGACTGAACATTTACATTGAGGCGAGCATTTGCAGCGCTGCCCTTGGTTGCAGCGGTGGTGGAGCCGGGAGCTCTGCCGCTGGGTTTAACGCGTCTTGTGCCGCAATGAGGGCAACGGTTAAAAATGCCCATATATTGGTTGCCGCAATGGCGGCAGGTGATCTGAGGAATAAAGCCCATAAAAACCAACCTTTCTTTGGTGGAATATTTTGGTTGAATATCTAATAATTCACTTTATTCTACAACTTTTTGCCTGCCGCGTCAAGTGTTTCCCACTTTTAGGCCTTCTTACAGGGTCAAAGAGCCGTTTTCATCCTCCAAGAGGAGCAAAATCTTCTCCTGTTCCCCACTGACCGCGTTCACATATACGATGAAACGCTGCTGAGCATCATTTTGGCAGACAAACTCATGGCAAAGCTTTTCTTTCCCACCGGGAGAGGGTATTACCGCCAGACGGCTTGTTTCCACGGCGAGATCTTCAGGCAGCTGCTTTAGCGCCTCTTCCATGCTCACCGCCGCCTCAGGCAAGGCCCTGTCACCATGGGACATTATATAGCCCATAGCCTCGAAACCGCAAACTTCGCCATTATCCATTGCAACGGAAACCTTTATAAGGTCAGGATAAAAACGCACTCCATTTTTTGCGGCGGCATAGTTAACCGTCAAAACGCCGTCCCTCACCATATAATAGGTTTCTTCCATATCCTTATAGCCACGGGTGGACAAAAAGTCTGCTGCCCGGCGAAGAGCTTCGGAGACTTCCAGACTATTGCCGCCAACTCCGCTATGAGAGGAAAGCATGCTGAGCACCTTGCCGCCCTGCTTTGTGACGGCCACAGTTACCACATCTCCGCTATTGCGCCGCGTCTCATAAATGATACAAGGCACTTCGCCTTCAAGCACTCCCACGGGGTAAACTCTTGTATGGCCAACACGCAGGAAGGAGGAGGCAATCTCCCGACCTTGATTTTCATCTATTTCCTCCAAATTTTCCAGCATCACAGGGCTTTTATCCCTGAGATGTACGGAGAATGGTCCATCATAGATGAGAGAGGGTGTTTCGGGAAACTCTTCTTCAATAAGCTTAAGACTATTGCCAACCGTTGATGGCAGCTCATCATTTTCCGCCTTATCCAGCATCTGCTCGGATTTATAGAGCTCATCCATGGTGAGAACTCCATCCAGCATATCTGTTTGCAGGCTATTTATGCCTGCGCTAAGCTGCTTGGAGGCATCGGCAAGACTTTTGAGATTTTCCCTATGCTCAGCTGAAAGGGCTTCCCCACTTGCCGCAGCGCGGCTGAGGGCAAAGGCATAGTCTCCTACGCGGCTTATAAATCCCGCCGTTTGCTCCAGCTCATAGGTGGAAAAAGGCAGCACGCCAAGGCTCATTCGGGCCGTCATAGCTTTGCCGAAAAGCTCCGTGCAAATGGCGGATGTCATGGCCGGAGAAGTGGCGCAAAGGCTTTTTTGCAAAGCCGTGTCCATTTCTCCAACGGCAGTTGCCAGCTCATCGAAGGCATGCTGGCAATTATTGACCATATAAAGCTTATACTGCTCCGCTTTTTTATGAGCGTTCCATGCATATACGCCGAGGCATATTGAGGTTATGCAAAGGATAGAAATTGTGAATACCGAATATTTCCTTATTCTGTTGTGCTTCATATTAAACCACTCCTTTGCATCTATCTTGTACCAAAGGAGAATATTTAGTTTAGAAATTTTATGAGTTTTAAGCATAAAAAAGGCGGAAAATTCTTTCCGCCTTTTTTATCATTACATAATAATTTATTTGATTATTTATATGCTCTATAGAGGAAGGTTACTATCTGTCCTCTTGTACAAGTGGCATTGGGAGCAAAGCCGTGGGCGCTCATGCCGGTGGTTATTCCCTTTTCAACGGCCCAAAGCACAGCATCATAGTAATACTGGCTGTTTGCAACATCGGTGAAGGGATTTTTGCTGCTCTGGGGAGCAGGCTTACCCATTGCACGCCAAAGGAAGGTTACTATCTGACCGCGGTTGCAGTTTTCATTGGGTCCGAAGCGAGTTGCGGAAAGACCGGTTGTAATTCCGTTTTCCACAGCCCACAGAACAGCTTCATAATAATACTGTCCTTCCTTCACATCGTCGAAGGGATTTATACTGCTCTTGGGAGCAGGCTCGCCTGCGGCACGCCAGAGGAAGGTTACAACCTGTGCGCGGGTGCATCCAACACTTGAGCCGAAGGAAGTTGCACTCAGACCTGTGGTAACGCCCTTGGACACCGCCCACATAACGGGCTCATAGAAATAATCCTTTTCGGAAACATCGTAGAAGGGATTGTCTACAGGGTCAGGACTGGGCTCGGGATCGGGCTCGGGACTGGGTTCGGGGCTGGGTTCGGGGCTGGGTTCGGGGC
>JAFYUG010000304.1 GCA_017558545.1 Oscillospiraceae bacterium
CTGTCATATCCTCAAGGGAGCACTCCACCTTTTCAATTATGGCGTGGTCAGCCATGTCCATATAGCTCTCGCCGTTTCTGCCAAGATAGCTTATGCGCTCATAATCCGGAGGCAAACGCCAGCATTTGCCGAAGCGAGGCAGCTCTCCCCTGCCGCGTTCTCTGCGGATGCGGCTATGCACCACCATGCCGCCTTCAAAATGGCTATACTCATTCTCGCAGATGAAGCTGCCCTTTTTATAACTTATGCGGCTGACCACTTTATCAGCGGCAGACTCTATAATCTCCTCTTTGCATTCAATAAAAGGAGCCATTATCTTTTTGCCGGAAAGCTCCGTGTCGTTATCCGTGGGGGCGCGCCAAATGGAGCTATGCTCTGCTGCCTTGGATAAATAGTCGGGCAGAGGGGAAATTTCTCCCTTTTCGGGAAGAGCTATATCCCTCATTTCCGAAAGGATAATCTGCTCTGCGGAAACTTCCCTGCCGGTGGCTTTTTCAAAGCAGCGGATAGTTACAAAGTCCATGCGAGTATCGGTTTTCTCCCCGCCTTCCACGGGAGAGAGGCTTATTTCCTGCCTTGCCATAGGCTCTATATCCGGAGAGATTTCCGCCCATCGGCCATCACTCCACTCAAACCTGAGAAGGTAGCTATCCCCCTTGGTGAAGCCCGTGGTATTGAAAACTTCAAAGGCATTTCCCCCAAGGTGGCGCACTCTGATGGGTCTATAAACAAACTTTGCTATTTTCGCGCCGGTAGAAGGCTTTCTGTCGGGATAGAATATTCCGTCCACGCAGAAGTTGCCATCATGGCACCATTCTCCGTGGTCGCCGCCATAGGTGCAGCTGCCATCGGGGTGGGCTACGGCGTGATCTGCCATTTCCCAAATGCAGCCCCCCATAAGAGCCTCGCTTTGGTAAATCTCCTCCCAATAATCCTCCATTGCTCCGGGGCCAACACCCATGGCATGGGCATATTCGCAGAGGAAATAGGGTCTATCATTAAGCCTGCGCTTTTTGGCCTTGCCCGCCGCCACCAGCTGCACCTGCTCAACCTTGGGGTACATTTCGCTGCCCACATCATAGGCCTCGCGGCGGGAATGGATAACGCTTTCATAGTGTATGGGAAGCGCAGTGCGCTCTTTCAGCCAGGAATACATGGCGTCGGTATTTTTATAGCCGCCGGACTCGTTGCCAAGGCTCCACATTATTATGGAGGCATGGTTTTTATCTCTGCCATAAAGTCTGCGCGCTCTGTCCAAATAGTGCTCACACCAAAAGCCATTGTGGCTTATGCGGTTATAGCTGGGTGGGAAACGGTGGACAAAGGTGCCGTGAGTTTCAAGGTCGGCCTCGTCCACAACGTAAAGGCCATGGCGGTCGCATAGCTCAAGGAGATATGGGTCGGGAGGATAATGGGCGGTGCGAATGCAGTTGATGTTATATTCCTTGCATATCATTACATCCCGCTCCATCTCCTCCATGCTCATGGTGTATCCCCCCGTGGGGCTTGTGTCATGGTGGTTTACGCCCTTGAGCTTTATGGCCTTGCCGTTTACAAGAAAGCGGCGGGCATCTATACGCACATCCTTAAAGCCCACAGCCTGCTTAATGCACTCATGGGGCGTTTCTATGTAGAGGGTATAGAGAGTGGGCTCTTCGGCGTTCCACTCCTTCACATTCAAGGCGGTGAAGGTGGTTTTGCCGCCAACAAGGCTTTGGCTGCGGCCTTCTATGGTGGCGGCGCACTCAATGTTCTCGGGTGCATCTATCTCCACACTCAGGTCATAGCCCGCTGAGGTTTTGGTGGTCTTTATATCCACATCCCAGATTTCTCCCCCGCGGCGAAGGAGCACATCGCGGAAAATGCCGTTATTGCGGAACATATCCTGACATTCCAAATAGCTTCCATTGCACCAGCGGCGCACCACCGCCAAAAGCTCATTTTCCCCTTGTTGGATATAGGTGGCAAGGTCAAATTCTGCGGTATTGTGGCTGCCCTCGGAGTAGCCAACAAAAGCACCGTTTACATACAGTTCAAGGCAGGAGGCCACGCCGAGAAAGCTGATAACAAGCTTTTCATCTTTTTCGGCAGTGAAATGGGTTCTGTATACGCCAACGAAGTTATATTCGTTCCCGCTTTTTTGCCAGGTTGGGCCTATTGTGCCGTTGCCCATAAGGGCAAAGACCTTCCCAAAGCTCTCGGTGGTGGGTATATGAGGTGGATTATAGGGAAACTGGTAGCGTACATTGAGGTAGAAGGGTCTGTCATATCCCTGAAACTGCCAGCAGCCGGGCACGGCTATTTTCTCCCACTCCACCTTCTCCGTGTCCAAAAGCTTGGGCAGCTCCGCAGGGCGGGAATAGAATTTGAAGTCCCACTTTCCGTTCAGGCATTCTACCATGGGGGAGCTATAACGATATTCCCTGTGGCTCACGGCATCGGCCGTAGCGCGGCTGGGGTAAGGTATGAAATAGCTGCGGGGAGAGAGCTTATTTTCCTCAAACTTCTCTCCGGCGCAGTAGAAATCATTATTGATTGTATATTTCATGATTTTCTCCTCCTTTGCGAAGGGTGGGTATTCACAGTTTTCATTATAGATTTCCCGGCGCTTTTGTCAATCGGCTTGTTGACTCTCAGTCGCGGCGTTCGCCGCGCCAATTCCCTTTGATGAAATGCAGAATTTTATATTAATTTTATATTAAATTAAAAAGCCCGAATTATTGAAAATTCAGGCTTTTTTATTAGTGGTGGCGGTCTATATATACGGCAAGGGCCTCAATGGGGATTGCCAAAAAAACCGCTGCTGCAAATCCTATCAATAGTGTCATATTGGGCATCTCCTTTGTTATCTGTGATGGCTTTATTATCACAGCAGGATTGTCCAATAAAACGGACTTTATATTTATCCGCAAACTATGCGGCGGTAGTTTTCCCTATCCGTATCCCCTTCCGTGGAGAAGCAGAGGATATGGGAATTTTCGTCTATTCCCATGGCTTTTTTAAGCTCGGCCAGTTCGGGGTTACTAAGCAGCTCCGCCACGAATCCAAAGGTGGAAGCTCCGCTTTCGCCGGAAATAACAGCGCTGTCAGCTCCCAAAGGCTTTGCCAAGCTTCGCATACCATTGGCGGCCACATAGTCGGGAACGGTTACGAAAAACTCCCCATAGTCCCTCAAAATTTCCCATGCCAAGGGGCAAACCTCGCCGCAGCAAAGGCCTGCCATCATGGAGTTCATATCCCCTTCGGCGGCGTGTAAAGCGCCGTCATTTGCAAGGGCGGTTTTATAAAAGCAGTCGGCAGTGGTGGGCTCGAGGACGGTGATTATGGGCTTATCCTCTCCGCAGACCGAAACAAAATAAGCGCAGATTGCGGCGGCCATGGAGCCAACGCCAGCCTGCAAAAATATGTGGGTGGGCTTCACTTCCCCAAGCTGCTCCTTGGCCTCGGCGGCCATGGTGACATAGCCCTCCATTATCTTATGGGGAATTTCCTCGTAGCCATCCCAAGAGGTGTCCTGCACCACTACCCAGCCCTTTTCCTCGGCCATTTTCTGAGATAGGCGCACGGCATCATCATAGACCATGTCCGTTATGGATGCATCGGAGCCAAGGGCAAGGATATTGTCAAGGCGCTCTTTGGCCGTGCCCTTGGGCATATAGACAACGCTTTTTTGTCCAAGGCGATTGGCCGTCCACGCAACGCCGCGGCCATGGTTGCCGTCGGTTGCGGTGACGAAGGTTATCCCCCCAAGCTTTGCCTTGGTTTCCTCGCTAACAAGGCTATCGAAGCTCATCTCCTCCATACCAAGGTGGGAAGCAATATAGCAACCTATGGCGTAGCTTCCGCCCAGCACCTTGAAGGCATTGAGGCCAAAGCGATAGCTTTCATCCTTCACATATATGCCCCCAACCTTCAGTTCCCTGGCAAGGTTTTCAAGCTTGGCCAAGGGAGTTACGCTATATTCGGGAAAGCTTTTATGGAAAGCCAAAGTTTTCTCAGCGCATGAGCTGCCGAAGGCGGAAACATCGCTTTTGTTGGGATTATCGCTTTCAAAGCGCAGCGCCCTTATTCCGCAAGGATAGTTCATGTTCTTCTCCCCCTCACTTGCCCAGCTTTTTATCCAGCTCATCGAGAACCTTCTTATAGGGCATCAGCATGCCTTCCGTCATTTTGCCGCCCAGCTTGGCCTTCATCTTGGGAGTATTCAGCATACCCACAAGGTACATGAGCATAATTTTGCCCTTCTCCTTTTGGGGGAAGTCATACTGGCCATGGGACTTGAAAAAGCGGTGGTCGGCCTTCATCATGCCCCGCATCTGATAGATAAGGTCGCGGAAGATTTTCATGCCGCCCACGCCGTAGAAATTCGAAGGCGTGGTATTTTTATGCTCAAGAGCATACATAAGGCTGTCGCAAAGGCGGTCAACAGCGGCGTCGGTTTCTCTTTCGTCGGTGGCGATGCCTGCAAGGATATTGCTGCCCACCTCGGCTCTGCCTTCAATTATGGTTTGGAGGTTGGTTTCGGCGGTGTAGTCCCCGCTTATGAGGTAGCCCACGGGCATGCCTATGGTAACGGTGCGGTGGCCGTTGCAGAACTGGCGGTCATCATAGAGCTTAAATCTTGCGCCCATGGAGTGGTCGCTTATCTCGAAGGCATAGACCATAGCCTGTGCGCTCTGAATTTTGGTGCGTAGGAACTCGTCAAAGCCATCGTTATAGACGCACTTTCCGTCGCTTGCGCAGTTGAAGCAGCCGAGGCAGCCCCCGCGGAAGGGGTACTCGCGGAGATTTACAACGCGGCTGTTTACACCCAAGCGGCGTCTGAAGCGCTCCACCATATTAAGGAGATTGGGGGTGTCCTCACCCATGTCAGCAATTATCACAACATCCCCGCTTTTTTCGCCATCAGAGCCTTCGGGGATAGTTGCAGGCACACTTTCATAGCCGCAGCTAAGAGCGCGTGAAGGCTGCCAATAGCCCTTCTCCACCTGCCAGCAAAGATGCTCCCAAAACTTCACAGCCTCGGTCCGGCCTTTTTCCTTGGTGAGATCTTCCATGTCCGCCGAGAGACCGGGGATGTAGTGAAGGCCCATATCGGCGCAGTTATCTTCAATATAGCGGTGGGCGGTTACATCGTAAAAATGCTTGGAAGTTGTTATCTGGCTTGCCCATTTGCCTGCCACGGGCGCAGAATGCTCCTTCATAAGCTCTATAAATCTATGGAGCTGATAGGGAGCTATGAAGGTATAAACGGGATAGCTGAAAAGTAGTCCGTCGGCTTTTTCCATAGCCTCAAGGGCGGGAGAAAAGTCCTTTTCAAGGGACTTTATTCTTGCGCCCACATGGAGAATTTCAAACTCATGTTGGGGGAAGAGCTTGGATATATAATGAACGGTTTGCAATGTTATGCTGGCAGAGCCCTTGGGGCTGCCGTTGAGTACCAATATTTTCATATTTGCCTCCGCTAATGGTATGTTTGACAACACTATAACAGAGTTTCAGGGGAAACAAAAGCAAAAAACCGACTTTCTCACTTAAGAAAGTCGGTTTTTGTTTCCATTATCAATTTATTTGACGTCAACAACGCTGCTGGCTTCAATGGTTTCAAGGGAAATGCCGGAGTAGCTGCCTCTATATTCCCAGACAACATCAACGGAGTTTGCACCGTAGACAGCGGGAACATCGAAGGAAGCGATGGTGCTATAGGCAAGGTCAGTTCCGTCATAGGCGACCTCGGCACTATCGGCGGTGAATTCAGCATCGTTAACTCTCAGCTTAACGCTCTGCCAAAGAGCGGAGGTATAGAAGCTATAATGGCTGGCCTTAACTTCCACCTTCATCATAAGCTCATTATTTTTGGTATATGCCACCCAGTCAACGCGGATATTCAGACCGGTTCCGGTATCGGAGGTGAAGCTGCCGGTGGAGCTTACGTTCTGAATGGGAGTGGGGCTGGGAGTGGGGGTAGGAGTAGGGGTAGGAGTAGGTGTGGGTGTGGGGGTGGGAGTAGGTGTGGGAGTGGGGGTGGTAGGATTGGGAGTTATAACCGTTCCGGTGTTCTCAGGAGAGCCGGAAGGAGCAGCGCTTACATCCACATCCACCTCAGGAGTGGTTGCGCCATTATCGGGCTGGGGAATGACCACATCGCCGGTGGGGATTTCGGGGGCAGATGCGCTGGGCTTATCGTTGGTAAAGGCAGAGATGCTGACGGCAACGGACACCACCAGCATTATAAGAAGCAAAAGAACATACCATGTGTTTTTTCTCATTTTGTTTTACACCTCATCGGCGGGGAGGGCTTCCATCCCCGATTTATTTTCTTTGGGTTTATGTATTTTCTTAATATCGAAACGGTAAATGGCGGAGATATAGGAGAAAAGAGCAATAATCTCCACGAGGGTGCAAGACCAGGAGCCGCAGAGAATGTTATAAATAAGCCAAGGGGGAGATGAGCAGAGATAGAGCAAGCGGAGCTTTCTCTCATCCCTTGTCCAAAGGGCGAGGGTAGTGGCGCACATTCCTATGGCGGGGAGTATGCTTCTCGGCCCCTCCCATGTTACAAGGGAATTCAGGATAAAAAGTGCCAAAAACAGCCATAGCCAGAGCTTGCTTTTTGCCCACTTTTTGTGGTTGAAGAAGAACACAGCTGAGCGGCCAAAGGAAATGAAGTTGGTGCAAAGGGCGGTTACTGCCCCCAGCGCACCATAATGCACGCTCCAAAGAATGCAAGCCAAGGCCTGCGCTCCCAAAACAATCTTCCTGTTATTAAACTGCACAGCGCTTATTACAGCCACATTGCCCATAAGGCCTATGACCTGAATAAGTATATCTTTCCAGTCCATTTTTACCTTCCAATTTTCAATGTGGACGATATTATAGCATAATTGCATCCAAGTTACAAGGAAATTGCTTTATTGGGGATGAAAAATAAATATTTCAGCAAGATACAAAGCAGTGCTCATCTTCAGTGCAATCTTTCTGCAGCTTCGCCCTCTCTTGATTATAATATGAAAAAGAACACCGCCTAAGGCAGTGTTCTTTTGGTTTTTATTCAGTTTGCGTCTTTTTTGCGGCCGCCCGTAAGCAAAATCTTCAGATAGAAGAGACTATACATAGTAAGGGAAAATACCATAACGCCGGCGCACAGAGCTATGAAACCGTGAACTATGCTCTCCTGCACATTGGGGAACACCATGAGAATTATCATAGTGCCTTCGAAAACAACTGTGCAAAGCTTGCCATACCACTTGGCGGAGTTGACGGAGTCATGGCGGCTGAAAACCAAAGCTCCCCAAAAGAGCATTCCAACTTCCTTAACGGCCAGAATGATAAAGAGAATATAGATATGGCTATGCTCTGTCATAAGACAAATGAGCAGAGCCGCTTGGGTAAGCTTATCGGCCACGGGGTCAATGAACTTGCCAAAATCGGATATCATATTCAGCTTGCGAGCCACGAAGCCATCCAGCATATCGGAAAGGGCGGAGAGCGCCACCAAGGCCACGGAGAGATAATGTCTGTCAATGGCATAGGTCCAGATAATGAATGGAATGAGCACTATTCTGGCGCCGCTCATGGCGTTGGGAATAGTTAAAATCTGTTCTTTTGTCAGCAGCCTTCGAGCATCATGCATTTTCTTGCCTCATCACTAATTTCGTTGGTCTTTAGCTGCGCAACTTCTTCCGCAGTGATGATCCGGCACACTTTTAGATATATATCGGTGGGACGCCAGGGGAAATTGCGAACTACGTTTTCGGAATTTTTAACAGTTGCCACCACAACGGGAACCTGTGCGCGCTGGGCAATTTTGAAAGCGCCATGGCGGAAAGGCAGAAGGCCTTTTCCCTCCTTGTTTCTGGTGCCTTCGGGGTACACAGCAACGGACATTTCGCCTTTTTTTACAAACTGGGTGGCTCTGATAATGGTCTTGAGAGCCTCTCTATCGTTCTCTCTATCCACATCCATGAAGCATGCCTTGTGGAGAAACTGTCCCACAACGGGTATGCGCATAATGGAGGGCTTCATAATGAAGGCCACATCCAGCTTTCTCATAGCCCAGCAAGCTGCAATGGCATCAAAAGCGGAACGGTGGTTGCTCACATAAAGCCATCTTCCCTCGGGCAGATTTTCAAAGCCCTCGGTATGTATTCTCACGCGAAAAACGGCGTTGAGCAGCCCCACGGTGTAGAGAACACCGGTGCGGTAAAAGGGCACGGCCTTTTCCTGAGGCTTTTTCTTGTCAACGAAGAGAGCGGCAATGCTCAAAATCAAAAAGTAGAGAATAATCGCCGCGATTATTCCGGCGATAAACATAAGCACAGCCATGATTGCCAAAGTCCATCCGCTCCACCGGGCGGCAAGGCAGACGGCAACATCAAATACTATGCCTATTATGAAAAATGGCAGAAGAACCATATTACTTGTTTCTTCCTTCCGGGGGATTACTCAGCAAAATCAGACTCTTCGCAGAGAACTTCTTCAACCTTATCCATAACGCCGTCGCCGGTTTCGTCAATAGCAACTTCGTCGATAACGCCGTCGCCATCGTTGTCGATGAGCATGGTGTCAAAATGACCGTCGCCGTCGGTATCAGCAGCGATGGTGTCAATCTGGCCGTCGCCGTCGCGGTCATAGGTATAGATGTTCTCGGTATCGCCGGCCTTAACCTTGGCCAGGATGTCCTCAGCAAGCTTCTTAAGTTCGTCCTTCTTGAGATAAGCTGCAACGCCGGCAGCAGCGACAGCGCCGATAGCTACGATTGCGCCAACAGGGGATTTCTTTGCCATGATTTTTTCCTCCTAAGTATATTTTATGTGTATTTATTAGTTTTTGTTCCTTATCCAAAGAGTATAGCACAAAAAAACATTTAACGCAATCTTTGCCAAGGCAGCTTTTTCATTATTTGCAAAAATTTTATTTTCTATCCACAAAAAATCATAATAATTTCTTGTTCCCAAATTTCTGCTTTTGGGTTATACTGATTCCATCCTAAAGGCTATGGAGAGTGCAGCTATGAGAGATTATAAGCAGGAATTTGAAAACCGCGTTGAATTTATTCGCAAGCTGGTTAAAGAAAGCCACACCAACGGCATTATCTTCGGCAACAGCGGCGGCAAGGACTGCGCCCTTGTGGGCATTCTTTGCAAGGCCGCCTGCGACAACACCGTGGGCATAATCATGCCCTGCGCCAGCAAGCGCAACTTCGGCTCCGACTATGATGACGGCATGGCCGTTGCGGAGAAATACGGCATTGAAACCCGCGTTGTAGACCTCACCGCCGTTCGCGAGGCGGAGCTTGCCGCTCTCAGCTCCGTTACGGAGATGACCCCTGCATCCATCGCCAACATTGCCCCCCGCCTGCGCATGACCACCCTTTACTCCATAGGCGGCAGCGAAAATCTGCTGGTGGCCGGAACCGGCAACCGCAGCGAGAGATACATGGGCTATTTCACCAAATGGGGCGACGGCGCATTCGACTTTGACCCCATTGCCGACCTGACCGTTGGTGAAGTTTACGAATTTTTGGAGTATCTGGGCGCACCCCGCTCCATAATAGAAAAAGCCCCCTCCGCAGGTCTTTTCGAAGGCCAGACCGACGAGCAGGAAATGGGCGTTAGCTACGCCGCCATTGACCGCTATCTCCTCACCGGAGAGGCCAATGACCACGACAAGGCCATCATCGACCGCTTCCACTCCCGCTCCGCCCATAAGCTTGTCCCCGCTGTTATTTACGAGGGCTGAAAAATATGTGCGGAAACTATAAGGTTATCACCCTTTGCGGCAGCACCCGCTTCAAAAATGAGTTTATGGAAGCTCAGAAGAAGCTGACTTTGGAGGGCAACATAGTCATAAGCGTTGGTCTTTTCGGTCACTCCGGCGATAATGAGGTTTGGGAAGGCATGGACGAGGACACCCTCACCGCCACCAAGATTATGCTGGACGATATGCACAAGCGGAAAATAGACATGGCCGACGAGATTTTCGTCATCAACGTTGGAGGATATATAGGCAGCAGCACCCGCTCCGAAATTGAGTATGCCCAAAGCACCGGCAAGGCCGTTCGCTATCTGGAAAGCTAAAAAAAATTTAGCTCAACAGGCAAAAATTTCAAAAAAAATATTGTCATGAAAAAATAATGGTTGTATAATTTACCGTTGTTAAAACTAAAATCTTTTAATCTTTTTTGGAGGGATAAATATATGGATTGCAATGTACGTCCCGAGAGCATGGAGCGCATAACTACCCCCGCTCTTGCCGAAGCATTCATCAATGAACAGGTTGCCGCCGTTCGCGAACAGGTTGGCGACAAGAAGGTACTTCTGGCACTTAGCGGCGGTGTTGACTCTTCCGTTGTTGCCGCTCTGCTTATCAAGGCCATTGGCAAGCAGCTCGTTTGCGTTCACGTTAACCACGGCCTTATGAGAAAGGACGAATCCGAAAACGTAATCAA
>JAFYUG010000305.1 GCA_017558545.1 Oscillospiraceae bacterium
CTCCTCCGTAGGGCGCGACGACCCCGGCGCGCCGCACAGGGGGAACGGATTGCCACAGCGCCTAAAGGCGCTTCGCAATGACTAAGATTTTGGTTTGTGCGAATGTAGGGCGTGACGACCCCGGCACACCGAAAAAATAGATACTCCCCACTCGCTACCCTCCGCCGGAATGACAAAGTTAGCGTCGCCCCGAAAATAGACAAAGCCCCTTGAACACGTCGGCACATGTGTTCAAGGGGCTTTGCGCTAAAAAAGAGAATAGGAGTGATGGGCAAACAAGGCGGGAAAACGCCTTTTTGCCCGTTCGGGAATTGGCATCCCGAAGGAAAACCACTTCTCGAAGGAAAGCATGAGAAAATTTGTGCTCCAATATTATCACAGGAGTTGGCTTAAATAAAGCATAATAAAATTGCGTTATTAGAAACTAAAAGTTTCTGATAACGCAATTGAAAACAAAAAGTTGCATTAAATTTTTCCTTGTGCTATAGGATATTTCCCGTCAAATTTCTTATGCAAAAAGCCCAGCTGGGAGAAGAATTCGGCATGGGGATTATCGGGACTATATACAAAGGAGAGGGTGAAGCTGGCGTCCATATCCTCCGGCAGAGGGATGCTGACGAGGCCGCTGTCCCCAAGCTCATTCATGTCAATAGTTGGCATAACTGCATAGTACTGCCCCATACAAAGCTGAGCAATGAGAGCGATTGTATCCTTGGCGTAATGATAGGAGGAGGCCTTCAATTCTGCATAAAATCCACGCTTATCGGGGCCGTTTTTGCGGCTTATGAGCAAAACGGGATGGCTGGCCATATCCTCTGCGGTAATGTGCTCCTTGGAAGCCCAGGGGTGATTTCGGGAAACAACAACCTTGCTTTGCAGCTTCAAAATAGGTATCGCCACCAAATCCTCAATATCGTCGGAAGCACTAACATAGGTGAGGGCAATATCCTGCTTGTTTTCCCGCAAGGCGTCGTAAACATCCTCAAGATCATTGCTTACAAGTTCAATTTGCAGACGGGGACGCAGGGCTTTAATCTCCTCAACGATGGGCAGAACAAGCTGTTGATTCAAAAGGCCGTGGAAGAAGCCCATGGTTATGGAGCTTTCCTCGTTGTTGGTGTAATTTTCAATCTCCTGGCAGGCGCTGATGAAGGCGTTATACACCGGCTGCATCTGTTCTTTGAAGAAAATTCCGAACTCAGTAAGAGTCAATTTTCGGGTGCTGCGGGAGAAAAGGGGCTTGCCAAGCTCGCTTTCCAAAAGGCGAATTTGTCTGTTCAGCGCCTGAGGAGAAATATAGAGCTTTTCGGCAGCCTTGGACACGCTGCCCCAATGGCAAACCGTCAGAAAATAAACGCATCTGTTAAAGTCGGCGGACATTATTCAGCCTCCTCGGCAAAAAGCTTTATAAGCTCCTCGGCAAAAATGTGGGTTTTGGCGTTGGACGTTACGGTGGGATAAATGATGTTAACGGCAGAGCGATAGTTGATGGGCAGATAGCGGTAAGAGGAGTTGTTTATGGCGTTGTCCCAATCGGTGAAGAACATTACGCCATGTCCGCAGGACATGTTGAAAAGGGCGGAGGCAAACTGGCCGCAGTTTTTGAAGGTGGGGGAGAAGCCGTAATCGCCGCAAACCTTTTTCACGGCCGCAGAGAACTTCTTTTCAACATCGCTGTCGAAATGGAGAAAATCTACCTCCTTCAAATCGGCAACGGAGGAAATTTCCTTCATAAAGTTGCGGGAATACAAAATTCCGCAGCCGGTTTCGGTAAGCTGACGGACGGAAAAGCCATACTGCATGGGGGGGTGGAACTCGTGGCTTATGATAATATCCAGCTTTCCCGATTGAAGCTTGGACAAAAGGGAGGGCAGGGGAGAGCATTCCAAAGAGATATTAACGGAAGGGAACTCCCTGGCAAAGTGTTCCATAATCCGGTTATAAAACATGGAGGGATTCCAGGTTTCGGGGCAGCCGAGCTTCAAAACACCGCTGGGTTCGCTGAGGGAATTTTGAATGTGACTCAGGAGATTATGGTAGTTATTCATGCTGTTTTTCAGGAAATGATACATGAGATTGCCGGCGGGAGTGGGCTGCAAGGAGCCTGCTTTTCGCTCCAAAAGGACAAAGCCAAGTTCCTCTTCAAGCTTGGAAATGCTCTTGCTGATGGCGGGCTGGGAGATGAAAAGTGCGCCTGCGGCTTTGGCAAAAGAGCCCTCTTCAACAAGCGTCAAAAAACAATTTATCTGCGCGTTGGTCATTGCAAATCTCCTTTGGAGAAAAATGTAAAAAATAAAGATAATTAACCAAAAGGTTATAAACATATTACTATAAATATACTGGCTAATCAAGAGGCAATATTATATAATTTATCTAGGGAATTCAGGGCTTTTTTCCCGTTTTCCTGTGTCAAAATATGTAACTATGCACAAATTAATCTCCAATTTTTGTATGGTCAATTTGTTGACAATGCCTTCAAAAAAGGTGTAAAATATTATGAAGCGTTAGTGCTGCGAATTAGCAAATTTTTGCAAAAAGAAAGGAAATTCAGCTATGATCAAACGTACTTACGAAGAACTGGAACCTTATTTTCCCGCCGGCCATTTTGGCGTAACCTGCAAGCGTTACCACGGCAAAGATGAAACCAATGCTGACAAGTTCTGGATCGGCATCTCTGAGTTCGAGCCCGGCGGCGGCGCTGATTGGGCTTATGATGACAACCCCCTGGAGAAGGTTTACTTCGTTCTTGAGGGCGAGATGACCATCACCGACAAGGACGGCAACAAGTATGTTGTTGGCCCCATGCAGTCCATCTCCTTCCCCCCCAACGAAGGCCGCGGCCTCGTAAATGCAAGCGACAAGCCTGCAAAGATGCTCGTTATCATCAACTATCCCCAGGCATAAATAATTAACTATTTTACGGAGGAACTACTATAATGGTTGCTGTTGAAAGAAGTTTTGTTAATAACATGTTTTCCGTCGAGGGCAAGGTTGCTCTCGTAACCGGCGCTACCGGCGCTCTGGGCTGCGTTCTCGCTAAGGCTTATGGCTATGCAGGCGCAAAGGTCTTCATGACCGGCCGCAACGCAAAGAAGCTTCAGGCTCTCCAGGACGAGTTCGTTGCTGAGGGCATCGACTGCGCATATGCCACCGCTGACCCCGCAAGCGTTGAGGAGTTCGACGGCGTTATCAAGGCCTGCGTAGAGAAGTATGGCGAGATCAACATCCTTGCTGTTTGCCACGGCTACAACAAGCCCGCCAATGTTCTCGACCAGTCCGTTGAAGATTGGCAGTACATCATGGATGCAGACTGCAAGAGCGTTTACGTTGTCTGCAAGGCCGTTGCTCACCAGATGGTAGAGCAGGGCAAGGGCGGCAAGATGGTCGTTGTTACCTCTCAGCGTTCTAAGCGCGGCATGGCCGGCTACACCGGTTACTGCACCTCCAAGGGCGGCGCAGACCTCATGGTCAACAGCCTTGCATGCGACCTCACCGCTAAGTACGGCATCAACGTCAACTCCATCTGCCCCACTGTTTTCCGCAGCGAGCTCACCGA
>JAFYUG010000306.1 GCA_017558545.1 Oscillospiraceae bacterium
AAGGTCACTCCCTCCTCCAAGGTGGTGGGAGATCTGGCCATATTCATGGTGCAGAATGAGCTGAGCCCCGAAAACATTTTGGAAAAGGGCCGCACTCTGGCCTTCCCCGACAGCGTTGTAAGCTACTTCAAGGGCATGATGGGTCAGCCTGCATGGGGCTTCAAGCCCGAAGGCCTGCAGGAAGTTGTGCTCAAGGGCGAAAAGCCCATTACCTGCCGCCCCGGCGAGCTTTTGGAGCCCATAGATTTCGACGCCCTGCGCAAGGAGGTTGAAAAGTTTGAGCCCAAGCCCGAGATGAAGCATCTTATCTCCTACGCCATGTATCCCAAGGTGTATGAGGACTTCGTCCGCCACAGCAAGGAGTATGGCTACATCATGCGCATGGGCAGCCATGTATTCTTCAACGGCATGGCTCTGGGCGAGACCAACAAGATTAACATTGAAGACGGCAAGACCCTGATTATCAAGTATCTGGGTCTCGGCGACCTCAACGAGGACGGCACCAGAAATGTCCACTTCGAGCTTAACGGCGCAAGACGCGAGGTTGCGGTTAAAGACCCCAACGCCTCCGAAAGCGCAAGACAGGCTCGTCTTGCAGATGCCAATGACATTATGCAGATAGGCGCATCTATCCCCGGCATGGTCAGCAAGGTGGCCGTGAAGGTGGGCGACACGGTGGAAGAAAACCAGTCTCTGGCCATAATCGAGGCCATGAAGATGGAAACCGCCATCACCGCTCCCTGCGCCGGCAAGGTTAAGGAAATCCTTGTGAACGCAGGTCAGGCCGTCAAGGCAAAAGAGCTGCTTATTATTCTTGAATAATATAGTCAAAACCCGCAAATATAATCAAAGCCCGCTATTGGTTTTCCAATAGCGGGCTTTTTCTGTGTGTCAAAAAAGTGGCGAAGCCACTTTTTTGAGAAGGATGCAGCCCGCTGCAGCGCATGAAATGTGCGCCTTAAGCGCACATTTCTCACGTTTGCGGGCTGAGAAGTGTTTTTCCCGACGCACATGTCATCGGGAAAAACATATTTAATTCTATTCGCGTCTGCGGACGCGAACTCTGCGAGGCTTTTTCTGTTTCTGTCTTTTAGAGACCTTTATTCATTATAGTTTTTGAACGCGATATTCACGTCAACAGGTCCTTCAATGCCGTCAATTTCGGCGGTGCCATACTGCCACATATCAAAGGCGTAGATATAATCCGGCGCGGACACGGCGTACTGGGCAAGCCATGTATCATAGCTTTCCAGACGCTCAAGATCCAAATGCAGGTAGGCAAGGGACTTATTATAATACATCATGGTGTCATAGCCGGCGGCCATAACGGTGTCCATAAAGGCTATGGCGCAATCGCTTACGGTTTTGCCGCTATACTTGGCGGTGCGGGAGCCATAGTAATAAAGAGGCTCCCAATCGAAGACCACAGGCCAGCTTACATCATAGCCTTCAATCTTCGCCAGAACATAGTTGGCCTCCTCTATGGCTTCGGCGGTATTTATAGCCTGAGAGAAGAAATAGATGCCAACTTCAACACCGGCTTCAATGGCGCCCTTGATGTTAGCTTCAAAATTGGGATCATCCTGAATGGCTCCGGCGGTGTAGCCGCGGTAGCCAAGGCGGATAATGGCAAATTCAACGCCGTCGGCCTTTGCCTTTTCCCAATCTATGACGCCCTGATAGGCGCTTACATCTATGCCGTAGCGAGGGATGTTCTCGCTATCGTCATAATAAATTCTGTCGCCTTCCGTGCGGAAGAGGGACTTATCATAGCTGCTCATTTCAAGATTGAAATTGATGGGTGCGCGGTTTCCGGCCACAATGACAAAGTTTTCCGCAACATAGTCCATGCTGAGGCAAAGCTCCTTGCATATTTCGCTGCGCTTTATATAGTCCTTGCCCTTGAAAAGACGCTGGCCGTTTTCTATGCTGCCCTCGATTATGCCCTTTTCATAGAGGGCGAGGACAACAGAGTCGGAGGTATCCGCAAAGGGGCTTTCCTCCATCTTTATTCCCTCGATTTCAAGGTAGGCGGCCAAAAGTTTGGCCATTTCCATGCGGGTAATATTGGCATTGAGACTCTTCACATAGCCCTTGGCCACATAGCCGCTCTCCTC
>JAFYUG010000307.1 GCA_017558545.1 Oscillospiraceae bacterium
ACTGCCTTAGCATATGAGCTTAGAAATCTCCGACACCACGGGTGGGGATTTTAGTGTCAGGCAAAATTGAATGATGCAGGTGGGCTGTCGCCCACCAAAAAATGAAATGAAGTCTGGCGCTAAAATCCGCCCCGTGGTGCGCACTTCGGATTATATCGTTCAGGCTATAGTAATCAAATTTATATGTTTATAATAAAATTTTTACGGTGAATATGCAAGCTAAAAAAAGGCCGGACTTATATAAAGTCCAGCCTTTTAATAAATCCTCAATTACTGAGCGATTTCGTAAACAGAGACCTTCTTGCGGTCCTTGCCCATGCGCTCAAACTTCACAGTGCCGTCCACGAGGGCGAACAGAGTGTCGTCGCCACCCTTACCAACGTTGGTGCCGGGGTGGATTTTGGTTCCGCGCTGTCTGACAAGGATGTTGCCGGCCAGAACAAACTGACCATCGGCTCTCTTGGGTCCGAGACGCTTGGACTCGCTGTCGCGACCGTTACGGGTAGAACCCATACCTTTTTTATGTGCCATTTAGGTTACACCTCCATGTGTCAAAATTATATCGCGGAAAAGAACTTATGCGTTGATAGCTTCGATCTGAACCTTGGTGTAGGGCTGTCTGTGGCCCTGAGTCTTGCGATAACCCTTCTTGGGCTTCATCTTGTAGACGCGGATCTTCTTGCCCTTGCCATTCTTAACGACGTTGCCGGTAACGACAGCGCCCTCAACAACGGGAGTGCCGAAAACGGAGGACTCTTCGTCGATGACTGCAAGAACCTGGTCAAACTTAACGGTCTCGCCGGCTTCAACGTCAAGCTTCTCAACGAAGATAACGTCGCCCTCGGCAACACGGTACTGCTTGCCACCGGTTACGATGATTGCATGCTTCATTTGGTTGCACCTGCCTTTCTTTTGCAGACTCGCTTTTAAGGTGGAAACCACATTTCACTTAAACCTTCTCAATGCGGCCATAATAATATACCACGCCATATTGGCAATGTCAATAGAAAAATTGGGAAAATTTCATTAAAAAAGCACAATATTTTGTAGTTTTTTCACGGAAGAAGGGAGCTTTCGGCAGTTAACCGAAAGCTCCCATGATGCGAGTTGGTCTGTAAGCCGGGTTCTGTCTTAAACGACCATCTATCTGTGGCCTGTCGTTGCCAACAGGCTCAAGCCGCCTCCTCGGAACGGTCGGGCAAACCTATGTGTTCCTCCACGGCGTTGCTCCGGATAGAGTTTACAGCGCCAACGTGTCTCCACGCGGCGGGTGAGCTCTTACCTCGCCTTTCCATCCTTACCGCGCCTACGTCGCGGTAAGGAGCATTTTGGACGCTTACGCATCCAAAATGTGTCCGCGCGGCGGGGAATTTAACGTGCTTGGGGGCGCTGCCCCCCTGCACACAAACCCCCCGTTTTTGCAGATAGACTTACCAATCAAAAACGTAGGTACGGCGGTATATTTCTGTTGCACTTGTCCGAGGGTTACCCCTGGCGGGCGTTACCCGTTATCCTTGCCCTATGGAGCCCGGACTTTCCTCACGCAGAGCCTTTCGGCTTCTGCCCGCGGTCGTTCGGCCTACTCGCAAATGAGATTTTACTAAAGAGACCTATCAAAGTCAATAAAAACTTGTAATTATATTTAAATAGGTTTATAATTAACGAATTAAAGAGGTGAATAATTTGACACTCAATGAATATGTAAATAATCTTAAAGATAAATCCATTGCCGTAATCGGCATTGGCATAAGCAATCTGCCCCTCATCAAGCTTTTGGCAAAAGAGGGCTGCAATGTAACCGCCTGCGACAAAAGAGACGAAAAAGCTCTTGGCGAAACCTACTCTGAGCTTTCCAACATGGGCGTTAAATTCAAGCTGGGAGAGGATTACCTCAAGGAGCTTAAATTTGATGTTATTTTCCGCACTCCGGGACTTCACCCCATGCATCTGGACTATGCCAAGGAAGCAGGAAGCCTTGTAACCAGCGAGATGGAGGCATTCTTTGCCCTTTGTCCCTGCCCCATAGTTGCCATCACCGGTTCCGACGGCAAGACCACCACATCCACCCTTATCTCTGAGCTGCTGAAGGCCGAGGGCTATACCGTCCATCTTGGCGGCAACATAGGCCAGCCTCTTCTCTGCGATGTGGACAATATGAAGAAAGAGGACATGGTGGTG
Source organism: Oscillospiraceae bacterium (assembly GCA_017558545.1). Taxonomy (GTDB): domain Bacteria; phylum Bacillota; class Clostridia; order Oscillospirales; family Oscillospiraceae; genus SIG459. The sequence continues at coordinate 2,179 of JAFYUG010000307.1, forward strand.
CTGGAGCTTAGCTCCTTCCAGCTTCATAGCATGGATTGCCACCCCGATGTGGCCGTTATTACCAACATAAGCCCCAACCATTTGGATGTTCATCCCGATTATGAGGATTATCAGTTCGCCAAAAAGAGCATTTTCCTCCGTCAGGGCGAAAATGACCGCCTGGTGCTGAATTTGGATAATGAAATAACCGCAGCTTGCGCCAAAGAGGCCAAGGGCAAGGTGAGCTTCTTCACCCGCAGAGAAATTCTCGAAAAGGGCTGCTGCATAAAGGATGAAGCCATCTATCTTAATGGCCAGCACATTGTTGATAAGGCCGATATTCTCATCCCCGGCGAACACAACGTTGAAAACTACATGGCCGCCATTGCCGCCCTTGAAGGATATGTTTCCAAGGAGAGCATCCGCTCCGTTGCCATGAGCTTCGGCGGCGTTGAACACCGCATTGAGCTTGTACGCAAACATAAGGGCGTAAAGTATTATAATGACTCCATTGCCTCTTCCCCCAGCCGCACCGTGGCAGGCCTTAAGAGCTTTAAGCAGAAGGTAATCCTCATTGCAGGCGGCTATGATAAGCTCATTGGCTTTGAGCCCCTTGCGGAGGAAGCTGTTAAGAGCGTCAAGGCTCTCTATCTCTGTGGCCATACTGCGGAGAAGATAAAGGCTGCTATGCTCGCTCACCCCGACTATGATGCCGAGGCTATGCCCATCACTGTAATGGATGACTTCACGGAAACTGTACTTGCGGCTTCCAAAATAGCGGTGGAAGGGGATATAGTTATTCTCTCTCCCGCCTGCGCTTCCTTCGATAAGTTCAAAAACTTCGCCGAGCGCGGAAAGAAATTCAAAGAGATAATAGGAGGCTTGGTTTAATATGAATCTTGCCGAACTCACAATAGCCCTTTGTACAGCCGCCGGCCCTGCCGGTTTTGAAGAGGCTGCTGCTGAAGTTATCAAAAGGGAAATAGCTCCCTTTGTTGATGAAGTTAAAACCGATGTTATGGGCAATGTAATCGCCGTGAAGCGCTGCGGCAAGGAAAATGCCCCCTCCATTTTGCTGGATGCCCACATGGACGAAATCGGCCTCATGGTAACCGGTTATGTGGAAGGCCATCTGCGCTTTAATACCATCGGCGGCGTTGACCCCCGCATGCTCCCTGCAAGAGAGATAAAGGTTATGAGCGAAGAGCCTCTCTATGGCGTTATCAGCGTAATGCCTCCCCATGCTCTCTCCTCCGGAGATATGAGCAAGGCTCTGGGCATTGATGACCTTTTCATCGATGTTGGCCTCAGCGATGATGAAGCCAAGGAGAAAGTGCCCGTGGGCACTCCCTGCGTCTATGCGGACAGCGCCTTCCGCCTTGGTGATGGCAGCATCTGCGGCAAGAGCCTTGATGACCGCTCATGCGCCGCAATTATCATCAAAACTATGGAAGAGCTTTCCACAAAGGCCACCGATGTGGATATCTATTGCCTTTTCTCCGTTCAGGAGGAAATCGGCCTTCGCGGTGCAATAACCGGCGCATTCGGCGCTGAGCCCGATTATGCCATTATTCTGGACGTAACCTTCGGCAAAACTCCCGATGTGGCCGCTCATAAGTGCCTGAAGATGGGCGGAGGCCCCGCCATAGGCGTTGGCCCCAATACCAACAGAGCATTTACTAAGAAGATTATAGATAAGGCCGTGGAAAAGGGCATAGACTATCAGCTTGAAGTTCTCCCCGGCAACAGCGGTACAAACGCATGGGTTATCCAAACTAGCCGCACCGGTGTTGCAACCGCCCTTGTTAGCCTGCCTTTGAAGTATATGCATTCCCCCGTGGAGACCATGTTGGTGTCCGACGGTGAGAAAATAGTCAATCTTCTTGTGGAATTTCTCAGCGATGCAGGGGAGGTGCTCTAATCATGCTTGATACTTTGAAAACCCTTTGCTACCTCTCCGGTGTTTCCGGATTTGAGGACGAAGTTAGAGATTATATCCTTGAGCGCGTTATGCCCTATGCCGAGAGCGTTGCAACCGACCCCATGGGCAACCTTATCGTTTTCAAAAAGGGCGCAAAAGAGCCCAGGCAGAAAATTATGATTTGCGGCCATATGGACGAAGTTGGTCTTATTGTTATGGGCGTCACCGATGAAGGCTACCTGCGCTTTGGCTGCGTGGGCGGCATTGACCGAAGAGTGCTCATAGGCAAGAGAGTATATGTTGGCGTGGATAGAATTCCCGGAATCATTGGCATCAAGGCCATCCATCAGACCAGCCATGATGAAGAGGGCAAAGTCCCCTCCGTTGAGGATATTTACATAGACATCGGCTGCTATGATAAGGAAAGCGCGGAAAAGCTGGCAAGTCTTGGAGACTTCTGCTGCTTTGACGATACCGTTGTTGAATTTGGCAACGGCTTCCTTAAGGCCAAGGCCATTGATGACCGCGTTGGCTGCGCCGCCATGGTGAAGCTTTTGGAAAGCGATCTGCCCTGCGACGCATGGTTTGTTTTCTCCGTTCAGGAGGAAGTTGGCGCAAGGGGCGCAGGCGTTGCCTCCCATAGACTTGCTCCCGATATCTGCCTCGTTCTGGAGGGCACAACCGCCACCGATGTCCCCGGTATTCCCGAAGCCAAACGCATCTGCACCGCAGGCAATGGCATAGTCATTCCCTTTATGGATAGCGGCACGGTTTATGATAAGGAGTTCTATGCTTTCATAAGCGCCACCGCCGATGAGAAGGGCATCAAATGGCAGACCAAGACCAGAATTGCCGGCGGCACCGATGCCTACTCCATCCAGCGCTCCCGCGCCGGTGTTCATACCGCCGCTATTAGCTGCGCAGTTAGAAACATCCATTCTCCTGCATGCGTGGTTAAAATTTCCGAATGCGAGGATATGCTTCGCCTTTCCAAGGCCGTCCTTGAAAAAATCGCATCGGAAGAAATAGTTTTCTGACATGATTCGATTATTGGGGCATAAAATTGCCTGAGGTGATTTTATGCCCCGATTTATACCCCGAAGAGGAAAAGCCCATAGGGGAATGGGAATATTAATCCTTCTCCTTGTGCTGGTGACGATTTTCTTCCTTCTTCGCGCCGCATCCTATCTCCGCCGCCTTACGGGAGAGATGGCCATGAGCGATGCCATAGATATGGTAACCTTGGCCGTTAACCAAAGCGTAAGCCGAATAATGGCGGAAGGGGACTATGGCTATGATTATTTCGTCACCATAGAAAAGGATAACGGAGGCAATGTTGCCGCCATAAGCGCCAATATGTCCCGCATAAATGCCGTTTCCGCCCGAGTGCTCAGCGAGGTGGTGGCGGCAGCGGAAAACGGAGTTTTGAAGATAAAAGTTCCCCTTGGAAACCTTCTTGGCTCCAATATTTTAATGGGCAAAGGCCCTGAAGTTCCCGTGGAGGTAATCACCCTCACAAGCTCCTATATAGATATTGAAAACGAACTTGTGTCAACGGGAATAAATCAGGCAAAACATAAAATCATATTAAAAGTGGATGTGGATGTCGATATCCTCATCCCTTGGGATTTGCTGACCACAAGGGTTGAAAGCAATGTTTTAATTGCCGAAACCGTTATTGTGGGGCAAGTTCCGGACACCTACATTGATGTGGAGTGACTTAAGATGACCGCTAATGAAGCAAGAGAAAAGATTTTGGCTCTGAGAGCCGAGGTGGAGGAGCATTCCCGCCGCTATTATGATGAGGACGCCCCCACTATTTCCGACTTTGAATACGATAAGCTTATGCACACCCTCATGGATTTGGAGGAGGCTTTCCCCGAATTTAAGGAGGCATCTTCTCCCACCCAGCACGTGGGCGGCAA
>JAFYUG010000308.1 GCA_017558545.1 Oscillospiraceae bacterium
CTATTACGGTCTGCTTGGTACCATCAGCATGCTCTGGCTCTATCTCAAGCAGGGCGTAAAGGTCATCAAGGGCCTTTTTGAATGCTTCAGCCTGAGAAATCTGGCCTGCTGTGTGGCACTGGCTCTTTGCGTGGGATTCTTGTTTTTGGCGGGACATGTGCTCTTCTCCGTCACCGCCGGCTTCTATTTCGCCTTCTTTATTGTCTATGCCCGCATGGAATGTTCCAAAGAGGGCCTGGAGGCAAGAATAATTTGAAATTGATATTCATATATTGATATTTATGCAGAAGCACCCTTCGCTTAGGCGAAGGGTGCTTCTGACTTTTTTGGGGAGATGCTCTCCACTCGGACGATATGGGGGAAATGTTATTAGGGACGTCCGGGCGGATATGGAATCCGAACCTACGGTTTGCGCGCCCCGATTGGGGCTGCGCACCGTTTATGACCCTTGTTTTTATTCCGCGAGGGAATTCAGGTCGTAGGGCGTGGTCTGGTAGACAAAATAGTTCAGCCAGTTCTGGTAAAGAAGATTGGCATGGCTGCGCCAGGACACAAGGGGCTGGCGGCTGTCATCATCGTTGGGGAAATAGTTGTAGGGCACATGGATGGGTAGACCCTGAGACTTGTCCCGCTCATACTCCAGCTTGAGGGTGTCCCAGTCATACTCGCTGTGGCCGGTGATGAAAACCTGTTTGCCGCCCTCGGTGGCCATGGCGTAAACACCCGCCTCGGGGGAGGAGGCCAGAATTTTCAGCTCCGGGCAGGCTTCTATGTGCTCCCTCTTTATGCTGGTATGGCGGGAATGGGGCACCATAAAGACCTCGTCAAAGCCGCGAAGGAGCATATTGCTGCGGCGCTCAACGGTGTGGGGGAATACGCCGAAGAGCTTTTCGGAGAGGGTATATTTGGGAATGCCATAGTGGTGGTAAAGTCCGGCCTGCGCGCCCCAGCAGATATGGAAGGTGGAGTGGACATGGCTAAGGCTCCAATCCATGATCTCGCAAAGCTCCTGCCAATAGTCAACCTCCTCGAAGTCCATAAGCTCAACGGGGGCGCCGGTTATAATCATGCCGTCATAATACTTGTCCTTCACCTTGTCGAAGGTGGTGTAGAACTTCAGCATGTGTTCGCTGGCGGTGTTTTTGCTCACATGGCCGCGCATCTGCATAAGCTCCAGCTCCACCTGCAAGGGGGTGTTACCCAAAAGGCGGGCAAGCTGAGTCTCGGTGACCACCTTGGTGGGCATGAGATTCAGCAGAAGAATCTGAAGGGGGCGTATATCCTGAGTAACAGCGCGGGTCTCCGTCATGACGAAGATGTTTTCGCTATTGAGAGTTTGGGTTGCGGGCAGGTCGTGGGGACTTTTGATTGGCATATTCTCTGGCTCCTTTTGGGGTCATTTATTGGGTCAATGCTGGATTGGACAATCCCTCAGTCAGCTGCTTCGCGGCTGACAGCTCCCTTGTGTAAAGGGAGCAAAAAAGGAAAAGAATGTTAGATTGCAGCCAGAGCCTGCTCAAGGTCGGCTATGAGGTCGGCGGCATCCTCAATACCGCAGCTGAGGCGGACGAGGTCAGCGGTTACACCGGCGGCAAGCAGCTCTTCGTTATTCATCTGGCGGTGGGTTGCGCTGGCGGGATGGAGGCAGCAGGTGCGTGCATCGGCCACGTGGGTCTCGATGGCGGCGATTTTAAGATTGCCCATGAATTCCTCGGCGGCGGCACGGCCACCCTTTACGCCGAAGGAAACAACGCCGCAGGAGCCATTGGGCAGATACTTCTGACCCATCTCGTAGTAGTCATCGCCGGGGAGACCGCAGTAGCGCACCCAGCTGATTTTCTCATGCTTTTGCAAAAACTCAGCAATGGCCTGAGCATTCTCGCAATGGCGCTTAACGCGCAGGTGAAGGCTTTCAAGGCCCAGGTTGAGGTAGTAGGCATTCTGAGGGCTCTGAACGGAGCCGAAGTCGCGCATGAGCTGGGCGGTGCACTTGGTGATAAATGCGCCCTCAAGGCCGAAGCGCTCGGTGTAGGTAACGCCGTGGTAGCTATCGTCGGGGGTGCAGAGGCCGGGGAACTTGTCGGCATGGGCGGTCCAATCGAACTTGCCGGAGTCAACGATGCAGCCGCCGAGAGCGCCGCCGTGGCCGTCCATATACTTGGTGGTGGAGTGGGTGACAATGTCGGCGCCCCACTGGAAGGGACGGCAGTTGATGGGGGTGGCAAAGGTGTTGTCTATGATAAGGGGAACGCCGTGGTCGTGGGCGGCCTTGGCGAACTTTTCAATGTCCAAAACGGTGAGGGCAGGGTTGGCGATGGTCTCGCCGAAAACGGCCTTGGTGTTGGGACGGAAGGCGGCGGCAAGCTCCTCCTCGCTGCAATCGGGGCTTACGAAGGTGAATTCCACGCCCATGCGCTTCATGGTAACGGCGAAGAGGTTATAAGTGCCGCCATAAATGCTGGCGGAGGAGACCACATGGTCGCCGCAGGAGGCTATATTGAAAACGGCGTAGAAGTTGGCTGCCTGACCGGAGGAGGTGAGCATGGCGGAGCTGCCGCCCTCAAGGGCAGCAATCTTGGCGGCAACATAGTCGTTGGTGGGATTCTGCAAACGGCTATAGAAGTAACCGGAGGCCTCAAGGTCAAAAAGCTTGCCCATTTCGGCGCTGGAGGCATATTTGAAAGTGGTGCTCTGAATAATGGGAATCTGGCGGGGCTCGCCGTTGCCGGGAGTGTAGCCGGCCTGCACGCATTTTGTTCCAATCATGTTTTCTGCCATGGTAAATCTCTCCTTACAGGAATAAATTCAAAAAGGCGGCTTGGGGTATGCACCCTTAGCCGCCTTCATAAAACTTCTCTGGGAAACTCAGGAAGCAGCGAAGGCGGCGGAGGGCATCATCATGGAAGAAAGCATATTCTGTTTCATGAATTTTTAGCCCCCTTTTCTTCGGGATTTCTCTGAATTTCTTATAATATTTTAATCTCCCAGCCCTTTGTTGTCAAGCGCCTTTGGAGAAAAGCTCCTTTCTTTTTGGGTGCTCAAAGCCATGGACCCAGTCGGAGCGGAGATAGTAAATAAGGTAGATTATGGAGCTTATAAGCCATGTGATGGGATATGCCCAGTAGATGTAGCTTATATCTCCAACGAAGTGCATAATGGAGTAAATATAGGCCAGGCGGGCAAGGCACCAAACGCTCAGCATAACCAGCATGGGCACAAAGGCTTTGCCTGCGCCGCGGCATACGGAGGCAATGGCGTGGGAGAAGCTCAGCAGGAAATAAAATCTTGCCAGGGTTCTGGCCTGCAATGCGCCAAGGCGTATAACCTCGGGGTTGGAGTCGAAGAGGCCAACCAGCTGCTCTGCCCACAAAAGCACAACAACTCCTATGACCTGAGAAATCACCATGGCCAAAACTATGCCGAAGCGGGCACCCTTCTTGGCACGTTCATACTCTTTTGCGCCAAGGTTTTGGCTGATGAAGGTGCTGATGGCAAGGTTGAAGCTCATAACGGGGAGGAACACGAAGCCCTCTATCTTGCTGTGAGCGCCATAGGCCGCCATGGCCATCATGCCGAAGGTGTTAATTTGGCTCTGAACAACAACGTTGGCGAGGCCTATAACGGAGTTGGCAACACCGGCGGGGAGACCTATGCGGACGATTTCGCCGAAAATACCTTTGTGGATGCGAATGCGGCGAATGTAAACGGAGTAAACATGACCTTTTTTCAGTACATGGAAAAGGCAGAGCACCAGTGCGCTGGCCTGGCTGATAACGGTGGCCAATGCGGCGGACCATACGCCCCAGTTGAACACGGCGATGAATACAATGTCCAGTACCACGTTAAACACAGAGGAATAGATAAGATAGAAAAGGGGTCTGCGGCTGTCGCCCACGGCGTTCATAATGCCCTTGGTCATGTTATACATGACTATGGTGGAAATGCCTGCGAAGTAAAGGCGGAAATACTGGGTGGCCAGAGGCATAACCTGAGGGTCGGTGTTAATCCAGCGGAGAATGTTGGGGGTGAAAATAACGCCGAATACGGTGAGAATCAGGCTGGAAATAAGGCCGAAGGCAAGGTTTGTGTGTATGGCCTTGCTGACCTTGTCCGGGTCTCCTGCGCCGAAATAGCGGGCAATGGTGGTGCTTGCGCCCATGCTTATGCCCACGAGGAAGCTTATCATCAGGTGGATGAGAGGTCCGGAGGAGCTGACGGCGGCCAAAGCCTCAGTACCCAAAAGGCGTCCGACAATAAAGGCGTCGGCGGTGTTATAAAGCTGCTGGAAAAGCTGGCTGCCCAGTATGGGCAGGGCGAAGGCCAGCATGTGCTTATAAATGCCGCCCTTGGTCATGTCGCGGGTGGTGGCTTTTGCTTTATTCAGTTTTTTAGTATTAACATTATCCATAACTCTTTAATTCTACACCCAATTAATGTGAAAAACAATAGAACTTATAAAATAAATTCAATCAAAAAATATAGCTCCCTCGTCAGAGGGAGGCAATTAAAAAATCCTGAATTCTCAAATAGAGAATTCAGGATTTATCCGGCTTGTCAAAAAAGTTGCAAAACAAAAGTGTCATTGCGAGGAGGCCAAAGGCCGACGTGGCAATCCGCATCCCCTAAAACCGATTGTTATTTATGCAGTTGCGGCAAAAGTCGAGCATTTGGGATAACAGATTGCCACACCAGTGTGCGCACTGGTTAGCAATGTTTGAACTGTACTTGACATTTTTGGAAGCCTGTGCTACATTGGCCTCGACACTACCACGTGCGGCAGCCTCATGGCTGCCCCTTCTAATCTCCCTATGCTGGAGATTAAGCGCGTCGGTGGTGTTTTTTTATATCTACCATAACACGCCCACAAGGGCTTATATCACATTTCCTTCAGGAAATATATCACTGTTAAAGCGGAATATATTCCGCTTTAACTCATGCTTTTGTGTCGCAGTAGATGCAGCGGTAAGTGCCGCTTTCCGCATCGGTGAGGCGGAAAACATGGGGCAGCTCCTGCTCAATGCTGGTGATGCAGCGGGGGTTGCGGCAGCGGATAACATTGGTGAGCTTTTCGGGAAGAGCGGGATGGATTTTCTCAACCTTCTCGCCGTTTTCGATGACGTTAACGGTGATCTGAGGAGCGATAAAGCCAAGGAGATCCAAATCCAGATCCATCTTCTCGGCAATCTTGATGATGTCCTTCTTGCCGAACTTATCGCTGGGTGCGTTGCGGATGAGGGCAACCTCGCAGCTGAGCTTATCAAGACCAAGGTGGAGATAAAGCTCCATGCCCTTGCCTGCGGGGATATGGTCTATAACAAGGCCGTTGACTATAGTTCCTATTATCATGATGTCAGCCTCCTTATTCTATACCCAGCAGCTTCAAAATGAGAGCCATGCGGATGTATTTGCCGTTATGCACCTGACGGAAGTAGGCAGCTCTGGGGTCTGCGTCCACGGCAACGCTGATTTCATTGACGCGGGGCAGAGGATGGAGCACGCGCATCTTCTCCTTGGCGGAGGCCAGCTTCTCGGGGGTGAGGATGTAGCTATCCTTCAGACGGATGTAGTCGGCCTCGTTGAAGAAGCGCTCGCGCTGAACTCTGGTCATGTAGAGAATATCCAGCTGGGGCATGGCGTCCTCAAGGGAGCGAACCTCAACATATTCAATGCCCTTCTTGTCCAAAATCTCGGTGCGAACGTGCTCGGGAATGCGCAGCTCTTCGGGAGAGATGAGTACAAAGCGCACGCCTTCGTAGCGGCTCATGGCGGAGATAAGGGAGTGGACGGTGCGGCCAAACTTCAGGTCGCCGCAGCAGCCAACGGTGAGACCTTCAAAAGCGCCCATTTCGCGGTGGATGGTGAGAAGGTCGGTGAGGGTCTGGGTGGGGTGGTTGTGGCCGCCGTCGCCTGCGTTGATAACGGGAATGCCGCAGTTGATGCTGGCAACATAGGGAGCGCCCTCCTTGGGGTGGCGCATGGCAATGATGTCGGCAAAGCACTCAACGGTGCGTGCGGTGTCGGCAACGCTCTCGCCCTTGCTTACGGAGGAGTTGGTGGCGTCGGAGAAACCTATAACATGGCCGCCCAGCTCATACATGGCGCTCTCAAAGCTGAGGCGGGTACGGGTGGAGGGCTCATAGAAAAGGGTGGCCAGCTTTTTGCGCTCGCACTTGGTGGCGTAAGAATCGGGATTTGCGATAATGTCCTCGGCGGTGGCTATGAGGGAGTTAATCTCATCGGTGCTCAGGTCGAGGATGTCGATAAGATCTTTTTTCATTTTACGATCCAGCTTTCATCGGAAGGATTGTTGCGGAAGGCGATAAGACGAGCCTTGCCGGCCTCGGCGATGTAGCCGTCGGCAGCGGCAACTTCAACAATGGTGTCAAAGTCGGTGAGGCTTACGTTCTTAACATTGGCTGCGCCAAGACGCTCAACGCTCTTAGCCATGCCGTAGGTGAAGATGCTGGCGATACCCAGAACTTCTGCGCCTGCTTCGCGGAGAGCATCAACAACGTCGATGCAGCTGCCGCCGGTGGAGATGAGGTCCTCAACAACAACAACCTTCTGGCCGGGGAGGAGCTTGCCTTCGATGCGGTTGTTGCGGCCGTGGTCCTTGGCGCTGCCGCGAACATAGCCCATGGGCAGACCCATGAGATGAGCGGTGATGGCGGCGTGGGCGATACCTGCGGTGGAGGTGCCCATGAGAACTTCGGCTTCGGGGTAGTTTTCGCGGATAATCTGAGCAATGCCGCTCTCAACGTCCAGACGAACTTCGTGGTCGGAGAGGGTCAGGCGGTTATCGCAGTAAATGGGGCTCTTGATGCCGCTGGCCCAGGTAAAGGGCTCATCGGGACGGAGAAAAACAGCCTTAATCTTAAGAAGATCCTTTGCAATTTTGATTTTCATATCTATTACCTCATAAATCTAAATAATATTCATTTCAAGGCTCCCCTATCCGAGGGGAGCTGTCTGCGAAGCAGACTGAG
>JAFYUG010000309.1 GCA_017558545.1 Oscillospiraceae bacterium
CAATCCGCAAGCCCTAAAGCGGGCGCACACATAGGTGCGCCCCTACGACGATATTTCACCTTTTTCTGTAGGGGCGGACCTGTGTGTCCGCCCTTTTTGCCAGCCTGTCAAAAAACTATACTGTCATCTCACGAGATAGAGTAGCGGGGGCGTGTGTAGGGGGCAAAGGGCCCCCTGCACGTTAAAATCAATGCATTTTGGAGCGAAAATCGCTCAAAAATGCTTTTTTGAACACCTCATCCGTCTGCCCTTCGGGCAGACACCTTCTCCTCAAGGGGAAGGCTTTAAATATGAAAAATCCCAAATTCTTAAAGATCTGAATTTGGGATTTTTATTAAAGTTTATTTACTTTTATTCTTCCTCTACCTCAATTCGGCCGTTTTCCTTTTCAAACTCTCTGATGCACTTATGGACAAGGTGCACCACCTGCTTATTGATGGAACGGCCTTCATACTCCGCAATATACTTCAACTTGAAATGAGTTTCGTCATCTATTCGAAGCCCCAGATGCTTACCTTCCATAATGTCTCCTCCAATACTTAAATTAAGTACATTTCAAGTTGATTTTATGCGTTTAATAAGTTATTCTGTTGTTAGTGTACTTATTTTAAGTACACTATATTCTTTCGAGGTAGGATTATGGAGAGAAATTATATCAAGGAAATGGTTTGTCTTGAGGCATACACGGCTTTGAAAGATGGCGCGCGGGGGGCTTTGTCTATGCTTCATGAAGGAAAAATAAAGGAAGCCGAAGAACAGCTTCGCTGCTGTCTCCTCCACGGAGAAATAATCATGGACAAAAACTGCGAGGAATATTTTTGTATAAATCAGAAGTGATTTTTTGGCAAGTATTCCCTCATTTTCTCTTTGCAAAAAACAGGAAAAAGTGCTATACTGTAAGATGGATTTTGGCGCAGGATTTTCCGAAAAAATGTCTGCGTCAGCCTTGACATGCGCTCTTAAAGATTGTATAATATATCGATCTTTAAGGGCGGTACAGAGATGCCGACAAGATGTTCAAAAGCATAGAAAAAGGATAGCCCAAGGGCATATCCTGTGTTTTTTTGCAGTCTTGCGGCCGATTTCCGCAGGACTTTTTGTTTTTTCAAGGAGAAATTTCCATGATGAAAAGCTATGCAATCAAGAGTCTGAAAATCTTCGACAAGGGCGAGATGAAGGAAGCTGCAGCGGTTATCCGCGGCGGTGTTATTGAGCTTTTCTCCCAGCTGGATGAATCCTGCTCTCTGCCCGTTATCTCTCTCAAAAACGCTGTATTATTGCCCGGTTTCGCAGATGTTCATGTTCATCTGCGCGAGCCGGGTTTTTCCTATAAGGAGACCATCTCCACGGGAACTATGGCAGCAGCTGCCGGCGGCTACACCGCAGTTTGCTCCATGCCCAACTTAAACCCCGTTCCCGACTCCATGGAAAATCTCCGGCCTCAGCTGGAAGCCATTGAGTCTTCCGCCAACATCCACGTCTGCCCCTACGGCGCTATCACCGTTGGTCAGAAGGGCGAAAAGCTATCGGACATGGAGGCTATTGCCGGCGACATCATCGCCTTTTCCGACGACGGCAAGGGCGTGCAGAATGAGGACATGATGCGGGAGGCCATGCTCCGCGCCAAGGCTTTGG
>JAFYUG010000032.1 GCA_017558545.1 Oscillospiraceae bacterium
AGCCAACGGGGTGACCGATAGCAAGAGCGCCGCCGTTTACGTTGACCTTTTCCATGTCGAAGCCCAGCTCACGGGCAACAGCGATGGACTGAGCAGCGAAAGCTTCGTTTGCCTCAACGAGGTCCATGTCGTTGATGGTCAGGCCGGCCTTGTCCATAGCCTGACGGGAAGCGGGAACGGGACCGGTACCCATGATCTTGGGATCGACGCCGCCCTGACCCCAGCTGAGGAGCTTAGCCATGGGCTTGAGACCGTACTTCTCAACAGCTTCAGCGGATGCGAGAACGATGGCGGCTGCGCCGTCGTTGATGCCGGAAGCGTTACCTGCGGTTACGCGGGGCTGACCTGCGTCTGCAGCGCCTTCCTTGCAGGCAGCTGCTGCGAAGGTATCTACTACAGTGCCGCCGTTTGCTTCGAAAGCGTTGTCGGAAGAGCACTTGAATGCGGGACGGAGCTTTGCGAGGCCTTCCATGGTGGTGCCTGCGCGGGGGAACTCGTCAACCTTGAAGTCAACGATCTGCTTCTTAACCTTTACGGGAACAGCAACGATTTCGTCCTCGAAACGGTTTGCAGCCATAGCGGCAGCGGTCTTAGCCTGAGAAGAGAGAGCGAACTCGTCCAGATCCTGACGGGTGATGCCCCAAATGTCGCAGATGTTCTCAGCGGTGGTGCCCATGTGGTAGTTGTTGTATGCATCCCAAAGAGCATCGTTTACCATGGTGTCAACCATCTTGCCGTCGAACATACGCTGGCCCCAACGAGCAGAGGGGAGAGCATAGGGGGCGGAAGACATGTTCTCGGTACCGCCGCAGACAACGATTTCAGCGTCGTCAGCGCAGATAGCGCGGGCAGCTTCGATAACAGCCTTCATGCCGGAGCCGCAAACCATGTTGATGGAGTAAGCGGGAACGGATACGGGCAGACCGGCCTTAACGCCAACCTGACGTGCAACGTTCTGGCCGAGGCCAGCGGTGATGCAGCAGCCGAACATGAGCTCGTCAACCTGCTCGGGCTTAACGCCTGCGCGAGAGAGGGCTTCCTTGACGACAACAGCGCCGAGGTCGGCAGCAGAGACGTCCTTGAGGGTTCCACCGTAGGTGCCAACAGCAGTGCGGCAGCAATTTACTACATAAATGTCTTTCATTTGTAATTCCTCCGGTTTTTTGCGGGATTACCCCACATTATTTTTATTGAATACCATTATTCAGTATAGTCTTTATAGCATAATAAGTCAATCTTATAGCCGAAAGTTTTTTTGTGCATTTTTTACGAAAAAGCCAGCCAAAAAATAGGAGAAAAGCCCTTCCGTCTTATAGGCTTTTACTAAATTGCCCATGATGCAAATATGCGGCTAATGCTGAGTATTCTAATTAGCAAATGCTGGGTTAATATCTTGACCAAGCAGGCTTTGCCATGTATAATAGTGGCGGATTATGTCTACCCATTTACTTTTATGAGGTGATTTATATAAACAGACAGTCTTATCTGGCCGAGCTTGCCAAATTGCTGGGCTTCATGTCCGCATGGGACAGAAGAGATACCCTTGCAAAATTCGAGGCAATGTTTGACGGCGCAGAAAATGAAGAGGCTCTCATCGAGGAGCTGGGCAACCCCACCAAGCAGGCCATAGAGCTTGCGGTCAGCTATGTCCCCACCCCTCCCCCCGCTGCTATTGCCGTTGCCGAGGAAGAGTCCGAAGGCGCGGAAGAAGAAACCGAAAGTGAAGGCGAAACCGAAGCTGAGGCTGAAGCTGATACCAATGTGGAAGCTGTGGCCGCAGTGGAGGCCGAGGAAGCCCCTGCTAAGCCCAAGAGAAAGATTCGTCCCTTCGGTCTTATCGTGTCCATACTTTTCGGTATAGTTATAGGCCTGCCCATCGCCATAATTTTGGTGCTGCTGGGCGTGCCCTTCATCGCCCTTGGCGTTTCCGTTGTGGGCGCCGATATTTGGGCCTGCTTTAGTGTCATCCCCGCTCTCACCATGCTCTCCGATATCCTTGTTGTTGGCGGCGCAGGCTGCATCATCGGCGGCGTTGGCCTTTTCATCGCATGGTTTGGTCTGTGGCTGAGCCTTGAGCTGGGCTGGCTTTGGATAGGCGGAGCTGTAATGGGCTTGGGCAGAGCCCTTACCTATAAGAAGGAGGTGGCCCAGCGATGATCAGAGCATGGAGAATTATTGGCACTATTATACTTATTATAATAGTAGCAGGCATCGTTGCCGGCGGCATCGGCCTTCTCACCGGCGCAAGCCTTGACCGCATGGTCGAAAATGTCTTCGGCGGCTGGGAAGCCGTTGAGCTTATTGTGAATACTCTTCTGGAGCAGGTCGAAGGCAGCCTCCCCCAGAACATAGGCGTAAGCTTCGTAGGCTGAAATTGGAATAATATTGATTGAAAAATAAAAATCCACTGCATCAAGCAGTGGATTTTTCCTGTTTAAAGGCCCCCTTTCCAAGGGGGCTGGCAGCCGTAAGGCTGACTGGGGGATAAGGGTTAAAGCCTTTGCATTTAAAGGCCCCCTTTTCAAGGGGGCTGGCAGCCGTAAGGCTGACTGGGGGATTGCATAGGAGATACACTCCACTCGCTGTCGCTCGGTCGGTATGACAGGCATAGGTGTGAGACTACGCATTTAAAGGCTCCCTTGTGTCGGTGCGTTAAGAAAACATGCCAGCGGCATGTTTTTAGCAACCGACCGCAGCGGCTATGCCGCGAGGAGGGAACTAAGTGGAGCTGGCAAAAATCGAAGATTTTTGACTGAGGGATTG
>JAFYUG010000310.1 GCA_017558545.1 Oscillospiraceae bacterium
CCTTGCGGATGAGCTTGGTTACGCTTGTGGCGTTGAGAAGCTCTGTAACAGTGCCGTAGCCATCGCCTACGCGGACAATGCCGTAGGGGATAGCGGTGTTAATGCCCAAAACGAAGGCGCGGCGGGCATTTTCGCGCTCCTGCTTGATTTCGGGCAGAGCGTCCTTTGCGAAGTAGGTCTTGACGATGGTCTCGTCGTCATAGCGGTAAACAGCGCCGTTGGCACCCTTGGCGATGAATTCGCAGCCTTCAACGCTCATGCGGGCGTAGGCCTTTTCGATGGTAACCATGTCGGTGAAGCCGGTCATGTCAAATACATCGTAAACATCAGGGGCAACGTTAATGATGGCCAGCTGGGGATCTTCTTTTCTCAGCTTGAGAATAACGCGAAGGCCTGCGGAAGAGATATACTCCAGCTTGTCGGCGTCAACAACAACATGCTTGCCGGGGTTTTCGGTCTTAACGGCAAAAATCCTGGCCTCTGCTTCGGCTGCGTTGGAAGCGTCTATTCTGCCTTCAAGGGCGATATAGAGAATATCCTTGTCCAAACGGTAAGTTACGTTCATATTTATGTTCTCCTTTTCCAAACTCAGCTTTTTTATTCAATTACAAGAATGTCGGCAAAACCGGTCATCTCGAAAACTTCCATAACCTCTTCGCAAACATTGGTAACCTTCATGGAGCCGATTTTCTGCATTTTCTTCTGAGCGCCCAACAAAACGCGCAGGCCTGCGCTGGAGATATATGCCATGGCCTTGAGGTCAAGAACAAGATTTTTGGTGCTTTCCACCTCTTCGTTAATTGCTTTTTCAAGGGCGGGGGCAGTGGTGGTGTCCAGACGTCCTACAACCTCGATGGTGGTTTCTTCTGCGTTTCTCTTGATTTCGATGGTCATATTCCTTGGTCTCCTTTATATTTTTTTAATCATAGTCAGAATGTTTTCGCCGTTTTCGTAGCTGTAATTTATGGAATCCATGGTTTTCTTGGCGATGAAAATACCAAGGCCGCCGATTTCGCGATCTTCAGCGGAGAGAGTGATGTCCGGATCGGGGCGGGCGAGAGGATCGAAGGGCACACCCTTGTCGCTCATGCGGAAGGTGAGGGTGCGGCTTTCATCTTCAAAGCCTATGGCCAAAATCATGTCGCCCTCTCCGTCGCCATAGGCATAGTGGGCAACGTTGACGAACACTTCCTCTATGGCCACGCAGATGGCGGTTTGGATTTTCATGGGGCAATCGAAACCTTCCAGCATCTCGTCAACAAAGCCGAGAACGTCGGACAAAACTTCGGTTTTTGCGGGGAAGGATCTGACTGTCATGCCTTCGCCCTCCTTTTGAGGCTTAAAATCAAACATAAGCATGGTGATATCGTCGAACTGGGGAGCTTCGCCCACAAATTCGTCAATATTGGCTTTCAGAGCGGGCAAAATTTCCTCGCCCTTCATGGCTGCGTTTTGGTTCATGAAGCTGAGAAGTCTATCCTCGCCATAAAGCTGGTTTTCGGAGTTGGTGGCCTCCGTTACACCGTCGGTATAGAGGAAAATTCTGTCTCCGGGGGAGAGGGTAAGCTCCACTGCGCGGTAGCGAACACCTTCCATACCTGCAAGGACGAAGCCTGCGCGGGTTTTCAGATATTCAAAGGAGCCGTCTGCCCTCTTGAGCAGGGGCGGATTGTGGCCTGCGTTGGCAACGGTAAGCTTTCCGCTGGCGGTGTCCAAAATGCCCATCCATGCGGTTACGAACATGCCTGACTCGTTATTTTCGCAAAGCTTCTCGTTTGCCTTGGTGAAAATATCGTTAACGGCCATGCCGGATTCCGCAAGATCCTTGATGATGGTCTTTGCGGTCATCATGAACATGGCGGCGGGAATTCCCTTGCCGGAAACGTCGGCGGCAAGGAAGGCCACGGTGGTATCGTTAAGCTTATAGAAGTCGTAGAAGTCGCCGCCAACTTCCTTGGCTGCAATCATCTGAGCAAAGATGGAATAGTCCTCGTTTTCGGGGAAGTCGGTGGGCAGAGCGGAAAGCTGAATTTGCTTTGCGTACTCCAGCTCCTTGTCTATTCTTGCGGCGGCCTCGGCTATATAGCGCTTGAGGGTGGAAACTGTGGAGTTTATATCGTCGGAAAGGGAGGCAAACTCCTCGTTGGAGCGAACATCAACGGTTACATTCAGATTGCCTTCGGTGATCTGACCCAAGGTATGGTTGATTTTATTCAGATTATTGATGATAACGCGCTTGATGAGAATATAGATAAATACGAAGAGGGCTGCAAAGATGAGTACCTGCATGAAAATGCTTGTATAAATGGAGGCGTCACGCATAAACATGGCCTCGGCCTGGGGCATGGCGGCTATGATGCAGTAGCCTTCGATGAACTTGAATACATACATGTATTCCATGCTACCTTCGGTTTTGCCGTCCACAATATCTGCGTGGTAAAGCTGAGTGGCGGTTTTGCTCTGCTCCATTTCCGCAGGGGGAGTTATGCCTATGGAGGAGATATGAACTCCCGAGTATTCGTTATCAATAACCAGGTTGAGATTATTGTCGCAAACGGCAACGAAGCCTCCTGTGCCAACATGGCGGTTTTTGGTTACATCGATAACAAAGGCGTTGAGCATCTGGTGGAACTGCTCGGCGTCATAGCCAACCTGAATGAAGCCGCCCTCGGAAAGGTTTACGGCTGCATATTTTCTCCAAACATTCTCATCCTTGCCTCGGGGAGAATAATCCTGCACAAAGGAGTCCTGCACCTTGAGGGTGTCCACAAACTCCTTGGATTGGGCCTTGCTGTTCATGTCGTAGCTGTTGATAACATCGGCCTCTGTGGAGTTGATGATAAGACCGGAGGGGTCAACAATGTTGATTTCCTTTATGCCGTGTCTTTCTGCAAGGGAGTAGAGAGAAATATAGGGCTTTCTTTCGTATTCCTCCTTCACTTTTTCGGCAATGGAGAGCAGCTGGGCGTTGGAGCGGCCTTTAATGTCCGCCTCAACATCGCCTATGGCTGCGGTGAAAACCTCCTGAGTTTCAATCTGCACCATTCCGTTTTGGAGAACGAAGGTGAAGGAGCTTGTAATCAGGTAGGCGATAACAATGCAGGCCAAAAG
>JAFYUG010000311.1 GCA_017558545.1 Oscillospiraceae bacterium
ATCCTCCGGAGGAGGAACAGCCGTCAGAGCCGGGAGCTTTACCAAATCCGTCTGTTTACTTTGTAGACGAAGTGGACTATCCGATCGGATACGCCAAGGTCGCGGATATCCTTGATAATAGAGCCAAGGCCGTCCATGGAGTTGAATTCCACATATATGTTTATGTTTTTGGTGTTTTCAATGATGAAGTTTTCAATTCGGGGAAGGGTGCGGATGCTCAGCAAAATGAGGATGAAGGCGGGGACAACGCAGATGAAAAATCCTGCGCCTATGGCAAGACCCATGCAGGCGCTTGCCCAAAGTCCGGCGGCGGTGGTGAGACCTTTAACCTCCTGCCTGCCGGTTACTATAATAGTGCCGGCGCCAAGGAAACCTATGCCGTTAATAACCTGCGCGCTCATGCGGGCAACATCGGTTTCTGCCCCAATGGCTGCGTTGAGAGCGCTCCAGCTGCCGCCAAGCATGGTGACAAAATATTGACCCATGAGCATGGTCAGCGCAGCGCCCATGCAGACCAGAAGATAGGTGCGGAAACCTGCGGCGCGGCGTTTTTTGCCTCGCTCCATGCCTATCATGCCGCCCAGCAGCATGGCCAGCACAAGGCGCAAGGCCACGGACACAATATTAAGTTCTCGAAGATAAGCGGAAATTTCAGCCAAGGAAAAACACATCCTTTCCTATGGGAAGGTTGCTTTATATTTATACAATCTTAACATAAAATTATGCCGAGCACAAGATAGATAGAATTAATAAAAAGAGCTTCCTCGTTTTTTGAGGAAGCTCTTATGTGTATTAGTGAATTTGAACTCTGGGAGTTTTCCATTTGCCGGAAAGAATGAAGATAAGACAGATGGCAATGGAGGGCAGGGGGCCTATGCTGTAGGAAACGGCAACTCCGAGGAAACCCATGGAAAAGACGTTGCAGAGCAGCCATGCGGAGGCATAGCGCACAACAAAGGCGCTGAGAATTCCGCAGCACATGGTAATGGGGGTGTAGCCGGAGCCGGTTACAACGCCGAAAAGACAGAACATAAGTCCTTCCAAAACGAAAGAAACACTCATGACCTTGAGATACTCAATACCTGCGGCTATAACAGCCTCGTCCGGGGTGAAGATGCGGTAAGCCTGAGCGGGGAAAATAATGCACAGGAGACATACTATAAGGCTGAGAGCCCCTGCAAAGACCATGCCCGTGCCAAGACCCTGCATAACTCTTTTGGGCTTGCCTGCCGCCAGATTTTGTGCGGATAGGGAGATAATGCCGGCCATAACGCCTTGAGCGGGAAGGTGGGCAAGGGACTGAATTTTAGCCGCTGCTCCTGCTGCGGCGGAGGGATTTACGCCGTGGAGGTTAACAATGCCGCTAAGGAGCACAAAGGAGCTGGAAGCGAAGAAGAACTGTATGGACTGGGGCAATCCGATTTTGATTATAAGACCCAAAAACTGCTTGTCGATGCGGAAGGAACCGGGACGAAAATCAAAAAATTCGGTCTTTTTTCTGATATAAACGGAAGTGAGCACAAGGCTTACAAACTGGCTGAATACCGTTGCCAGAGCGGCGCCCACAACGCCCATGGGTATAATGGCAACAAGGAAAATATCCAAAAGGGCGTTGAGAATAACGGTGATAATGACGATGACCATTGGAGCGGTGGAGTTTCCGACACCGCGAAGAATGGCGGAAAGACCGTTATAGCAATATACGAAAATGGTGCCGCCCATACATATGAGGAAGTATGCCACGGCCTGTTCGAAGGCCACCTCCGGTGTGTTTATAGCGTGAAGCAGGGGACGTGCCAAAAGCATAAGAACTGCAGTAAGTATAATGGCAGCTATGGCGAAGAAGCTGAGCATAGTGCCGATAAGAGCGGGAATGGCGCGATGCTCGCCCTTTCCGTAAAGCTGAGCAGAGATAACTGTGCCGCCGTTACTCAGTCCTGTGGCCAGCACAAGCACAACGGCTGTTATCTGTGCGCCCATGCTTACAGCGGACATACCGGAGGAGCCTATGTACTGGCCTACTACCACCATGTCAACAATGCCGTAAATGGCCTGAATAAGGTTTGCCAAAATTATGGGAGCGGAAAAGGCAATAAGCTTTTTGCCTGCGCTGCCCTCAACAAGACTTGTGTTGTGACCCATATTTACTCAAGTCCTTCCATGCGTGATTTTTATCCATTTTACCACCAAAATTTGGGAACTTCAATTATAAAAGTTGCTCCGGGCTAAGACAATAAAATTGGGGAAGGTGGCATGTGCGATAGCAAATGGCGGATGAGGGTGCGCGGCGGGAGCTTTTTGCGAAGCAAAAAGACGGAGAGATTGCCTATGAGCACGGGCGAACACAGTTCGCCCCTACAATGGAACTGACAAAATTATAGGTCATTGCGAGGAGGCCGAAGGCCGACGTGGCAATCCGCATCCCCTTGGCTCTCCCTCTGGGAGAGCTGTCTGCGCAGCAGACTGAGAGGGCAATGAGCGCTCCGATGGTAGTGATCTATCCGCCATTTGCTATTGTAACCTGCCCACCTCCCCTTAAATTGGGAGATTTTTAAATGGAATCCCCGCTGCTGAATATCAGCAGCGGGGTTAAGACTATGCTGTTAGTTTTCCTTCAGACGGAGGATATACATACCGTCATGCCAGGTGTCCATGTAGATATAGCCGCGGTCGTCAACAACGACGTCCTCGGTGGTGGCAATCATGGGGCCGGGTACGGGAACATTGAAAAGGAGCTTTTCGGGGTTGGGAGGAATGAAGTAAGCGATCTCCTTGATGTAGTAGGGGTCGGATACATCGTAAACACGCATACCTGCGTGGAAGTAGCAGCAGTATACGCGGTTGGGGTTATCCTCAAGCCAAGCCTTGCCCATGGGCTCATGGACATTGTGGGGGCCGAAGGGGCCGGGAGCGCCTATGCCGCAGTCATTGAAGTTGGAGTAGGGGAAGTCTGCGGGAACCTCGGGATAGGGGAACTCAGCAACCAGAGTGGGGTCTGCGGGGTTGGAGACATCTATCATGTGGAGGTTGTTCATGGGCTGGGCGCCGCTGGCGAGAACCTTCTCACGGGTGAAGAAGGGGAAGCGTTCGCCTTCGTTGGTGAGCACGGCGAAGGGTCTGCCGGTGAGGGGCAGATAGGTGTGGCAGCGGGCGCCGCA
>JAFYUG010000312.1 GCA_017558545.1 Oscillospiraceae bacterium
CATACACATACACATACGCATACACATTTAATTTTCTCTCAGCACAGGAAGGATCACATGAAGCATCTGGCTAAATACCTGAAAAACCGAATATGGTTTATCGCTGCCGCGGTGCTTTTGGTGCTGCTTGCCGTGCAAGGCTGCGGAAAGCTCTATGAACCTGCCATGGCTTTGGAGCAGGTGGCTCGCTGCGGCGAAACGGAGCACGTCCACAACGAAGAATGTTACATGGATGAGCTTCTCATTTGCGGAATGAGAGCCCATACCCACAGCGAAAACTGCTATATTTTCCGCGTTGACGAAAATGACCTGAACGCCATCCTCACGGACATGGGCGAAAAGAAGATTTATAGCCTTGAGGAATACATGGCTCATACCCTCAGCTCTGTCTACGGTGAAGGTGCAAGTCTGGACGATGTGCTGCGTTATACTTCTGTTGAAGAGCTCAACGCCCTTCTCGCCGCCTCCGGCGATAGCAAGCTGCGTTTCAACGCCGCCGCCGATTTGCCTGCGACCTATGCATTGGGCGATGCTCCACAAACAAGCGGCAATTTTGCCAATTACTATATCCTTCTCGACGGCAAAGTTACGTTTGTGGGCTACACATCGTTGAGTAAGTATACAGACTATAGCTATAGTATTGATAGAAGTATTGCCTTGGCTGAATATACCAACGCTGAATTGATAGTAAAAAACGCGATTGATACTTCTACACTCAATAGTACATACTACCTGCGATATACCAGTAGCATTCCTCAAACAGCTGCTTCCTTCGATAAAACGGTAGGTGTTAGCGGGTCAAACTTAACATTTGGAGAATATTCTTCCAAATTTACCACTCCTCCTGCTTATGCTATTCTCACTACTAGAACCGGAGGAAATTGGATTAGTGGCTATACCTATGCTCCAGTTCCCTTCTACACCGTCACCCTTGACTATGGCGGGGACACTAACGAAGTTCAGTATGTCCAAGAAGGTCAGAACTCAACACTCAAACCAAATACCGACAACTACACTTGGTATGCAAGCAACGATCCAAATGCTACACCGTTGAAAAATAACGAAATAGAGAAAGCTCTTAAAAATATAAGCTCTACAACTACTCTTTACGCAAGAGGTAATTCCCACACCGTCACTTATGATTACAACTATGACGGCAAGGGCACATACCTAACCCAGAACGACATTAAAAACGAAGCTACAACCAAAGCTCCCACTGCCCCCACCCGCACGGGTTACACCTTCGGTGGATGGTACACGGACGCAACATGCACCCACCTTTACGATTTCAATTCTAAGGTAACCAGCAGCTTCACCCTCTACGCCAAGTGGACGCCCAAAACCTATACGATAACATGGCTAAACTGGGACGGCAAAGAGCTGAAAACCGACAAAAACGTGCCCTATGACTCCATGCCAAGCTACACGGGCGCCACACCCACAAAGCCATCGGACAAAGAGGGCATGTCCTATGTATTCACCGGCTGGTCACCCACAGTTGTAAAGGTAAGCGGCGACGCAACATACACCGCGCAGTTTGTCGAAAAGACCGCCACCTACACCGTCACCTTCCATTCCAACGGCGGCAGCGCAGTTGCTCCCGAGGAGGTTGAGCACGGCAAAACTGTAAGCGTTCCCGCAGAACCCACCCGAGCCGGTCACACCTTCATAGGCTGGTATCTGGGCGATACGAAGTTTGACTTCTCTACCCCCATCACCCGCGACATCACATTGGCGGCCGGATGGGAAGTTAACAAATACACCGTTACCTTCAAAGACGGAAGCACCGGCGACACCGTTGAAACCAGAACCGTTTCCTACGGCGACAAGATAACCCTTCCCGAGGTTGTAAACGGCATTTACTGGCAGACTAACGGAGAGTTCTATGAAGCCGGCGCTGAGTTTACCGTCAGCGGCAACACCACCTTCACTTCCATCGACAAGGTTACCGCCACATACATATACAAAGACGGCACCACCACCCACTCCACTCCCGTGGATCCCAACACGGAGATTACCATCCCTGCTGTTAAGAACGCCGGCCATGTTTGGCTGGTGCAGGGCGGCGATGGAAGAGCTTATAGCGAAGGCGACACGTATATACTCACCAAGAACACCACCTTTGTGGAAAGCGCCACCTTGAATGTAAAATACAATGTCGCTTTCCCCTCGGGCAGCAGATGGGATGGCTCTATCACCATAAATGCCGCCACCTCGCCCACGCTGAACGGCACAAATGTGACGAGCCTCACCGACAATGTAGCAGAAGGAACCAGCACCAGCGCACGCAACCTCACAAGCAGAGAGGTTATTGCCACCACAAACCAAGGCGCGCAATTTAAGTATGCCTATTATTTCCTGGGCTGGCTCACTGCCGACGGCACACTTATTGCCCCCGGCTCCAACCTCACATGGGATGTTTTGGCAGCCCATGAAGACGCGACCGGAAATGTCAGCCTCACAGGTAGTTGGCAGCACGGTATCAGATATACCGCCAACTTCTGCGTCAGATATAACTCCATCACCGGTACGGGCGTCTTTGATGCCAACAAATATACCCCCTCTATATTCACAACTGCCCTTTTGGGCGATATCGACACCAGCTTTGTAGTTGCCGAAAGCAGCGACGATGCTATTTCCTACGCAAACGACCAAAAGATTCGCGCTCTCTACGGCGACACCGGCTCGGGAATGCACTTCAACGCCTTCCCCTCCGACGAATACATCTTCGAGCAGCTGAAAAATCATGCCACCAACGGACAGCTCACCGTTGGCGAAGGCGATAACATGGAAATTGTTAACGTTAACGAGCTGAACTCCAGCTACTATGCTATTCGCTGGTACGCCATGAAGTATGACAGCGGCGACGGCTGGCACGTGGACGGCAAGCTTGTTAAGAAAACCGGTCAAATCACCGTTGATAAGATTTTCGGCGGCATTCAGGATGCTGTTAACAAGGCCATGAGCGGCTTCTATGTATTGGCTGAAAACGGCTATCTGGACGCTGACGGCAACTTCGTGGCCTACGAACATAACGATAGCAGGTATAACGCCCATGTTCTTGTTCTGAATGCGGCTACCGAGGCAGCCTTGAGGGCGGCAAACACTTATCCCAATGCAATATACCAAATCCGAAACTATGAAGATTCCACCTCCGAAGGTCTCATGGAGGAGTGGTTCATAACCGGCGTTCGATTGGGCGAATATTGGCGCTTCACCGAACACGCAGATCATCCCACCTACGATTCTTCCGGTGGCGAGAAGAGATACTCATGGTACGCTGAATACACCATCACCGATACCGACGGCGAACATTCCGCCATTGCTGAATTCGGCAGCACGGCTCAGGTGCTTGGTAAGACCTATGCTCTGGATGAAAACCCCGATCAGGGTCTCAGCGTTAAATTCACCAACTATTATTACTCAAGCGATTCTGTTCTTGTCCGCAAGATAGACAGCGACACCGGCGAGCCTCTGGGCGGCGCAAGCTTCGAGCTTTGGCAGCCCATCACTCAGGGCGGCGAAAGTGTCAGGTTGCGTTTCTCCGATGATGGCAACGGTGTTTACACCCTCGACGAAAACGGAGAAATGACCACCATAACCACCAACGCGCAAGGCTTCTCCGTTATCACCATAACGGGCTTCAGCTTTGAAGCAGGTCCTCTTACCGTTAAGGAAGTTGTGCCTCCCTCTGGCTACGATCTGGTTAACCCCGTAACCGTACATTATCTCAACGGCGTTGACGGCGACGTGGGCATCACGGAAATCGCAAACATCGATCCCGCCCGCTATGATGAGTTTGCCGAGTATAACTATGATGAAAACACTCAGGGCGGCGTAATAGTGGTTAAGGACCATACCTCCTATGAAGCCACTGTAACCGCACGCAAAATTTGGCAAAACCCCGACTTTACCGCGGATAGCGTAACCGTTGTTCTGCAGGCCACCGTAAACGGCGTAACTCAGAATGCCGGCGCTCTCTTCCCCAATCTCACCGGACATCAGGTCGTCCTCAACGAGGCAAATAACTGGACTCATACATGGACAGGCCTTTCCGCCTACGCAAACGGCGAGATAGTTCAGTGGAGCATCAAGGAAATCAAGGTTGGCAGCGACACCACCCTTTCCGACGGCGTCAGCTTCGCAAGCTGGATTGCCAGCTATAGCCCCGTAAGCAGTTGGGACAGCGATGGCAACGGCGTAACGGATAGTTGGAGCGCCACAGTCACCAACTCCCAGAAGCGACCCATGCTGAACGTCTATAAGGTGGATAGCAAGACCAACGCCGTGCTGGAAGGCGCCGCCTTTACCCTTGAAAAGGTGCAGTGGAGCGGCGGACAGTGGCAGCAGGTACCCGGAACATTCACTCTCACCCAGACCACGGATGAAAACGGATGGCTGCTCTTCGATAACCTAACTCCCAGCTCCTCCGGCTCCACAACCTTCTACCGCCTCACGGAGACCTCGCCTCCCTTGGGCTACACCAAGCTTGCGGACAGCGTTGTCTTTACCATTGATGGCTTCGGCAACATCTATGGGGCCACGGAGGATGGCAAGGCGGGAAGCACAGTTCTGGATACCGAGTATGTGGACTTCTACTCTCGCTATTACATAACCGTCCGCAATGAAGCCATGCCCGCCTTCCCCGAAACCGGCGGCAATGGCACCGATGTATATGCCCGTCTTGGCGTGCTGCTTGCTTTGGCAGCCGCGGCGGCGGTGATATATAAAACAAAGCGCCGAAAGGAGGGAGATGCCTCTGCGGTTTAAGAAATCACTCCCTCCGGCAGTTCACCCCCCATCGAAAAGAAACTGCCCTTCGGCGTAAGCCACCCCCCCGTCCCTAATATCTTGAGCGAAAAAATCTAAGATAAATCAAGAAAGGAAAATCCCACAATGAAAACTATGAAAAGATTTGCAGCATTGCTCCTCGTAGTCGTCCTCATGGCCGCAATGCTCGTTGTCCCCGCAAACGCAGCCGGTGGTACCATCACCATCAACAATCCCGTAAGCGGAATCAGCTACAACCTCTATAAGATTTTTGACCTGACCACCAATGGTGCTGGCGGTTACATCTACAAGGTAACCTCCGCATGGAAGGACTTTATCGTTAGCTATGGCGGATTTACCGTTGCAGATGACAACACCGTTACTTTTGTAGAAACCAATTTTGACGATGCTGCAGAGAAGGCTGCATTCGCAAAAGCAGTTCAGGATCGCGCAAGCAAAGCTCCCGTCATTGCTGCTGATCAGACCATTGTTGGCGCAGGTTCCAGCATCGAATTCACTGTAGATGATGGTTACTATGTAGTAGGCAGCAGCCTTAAAGTTGAAGCTATGTCTTTCACTGTTCCCGACAATACTGGCAATGGCAACGTATCCAAGGCCTCCAAGGTTACCCTCCCCACCCTTGATAAGTATGTTGGCGTAACCACTCCTGACCAGAGCACCATTTCCTCCTCTGTTGGTGCAACCTACAAGTACAAGATTTCCCTGAAGGTTGCTGATATTGCAACTCAGGACTACGTTCTGGTTGACACTCCCGCAGCCGGAATTAGCGGTCCCCAGAACGCATCCCAGATTTCCATTCAGGTTGGTGGCGTTGATGTTAACTCTTCCAACTACACCCTCACCTTCGATGCAACCGATAAGGATAAGTTCACTCTGACCTTCAACAAGGACTACATCACCTCTCTCAATGTAGCTACTGAAATTGTCATCACCTATTCTGCTGCCCTTAATAACGGTGCAGCTGCCGAGAACAAGAACGCCGTTATCCTTAATTGGGACAGCGTTGAAGGCAAAAAGACTGCTGAAACCACCGTTAAGACCTATAAGTTCGATGTTACTAAGGTTACTAAGGTAGACGGTTCTACCAATCCCCTTGCAGGCGCTAAGTTCTCCCTTTATACCGATTCTTCCTGCACTAATGTTATCAATCTTACCGAAAACGGCACCACCTATACTGTTTGCTTTGATGAACTGTGCCCCCACACCAGTGATCATGTCACCGAGATTACCACCACTGCTACCGGTAAGTTCGTTATCAACGGCCTCGGCAACGGCACCTACTATCTGAAGGAAACCGCTGCTCCTGATGGTTACAACCTGCCTGTCAATCCTGTAACCACTGTAACCATCAACAATGCTGATGGTGCTAGCTTCGAGATCACCAACACTGCTGGTAACATGTTCCCCGAAACCGGTGGCATTGGTACCACCCTCTTCTACACCATCGGCGGTATCATGGTTCTGGCTGCTGTTGTCTTCATCGTCACCAGAAGACGCATGATCGAGGAATAATCAGCGC
>JAFYUG010000313.1 GCA_017558545.1 Oscillospiraceae bacterium
ACCAGTGACACCCCGGGTATGAACCGAGTGCTCTGGCCAACTGAGCTACGCCGCCATATGCTGTCAAACAGCAATAGTGATTATAGCTCAGCTGATATTATTTGTCAATAGGATTTTTTAAAAAACTTTTAAAAAATTCAATATTTTTCAAGGCAGATAATTCTGAGGGTCAACGCTCTTTCCGTCAATGCTCATGGCGAAGTGGAGATGGTTAACCTCTCCGGTTTCGCCGAGAGCGGTGTTGCCGACGCTGCCTATAACGCTGCCGCCTGCAACGGCCTCGCCTTCTTTAACGGTGGGAGTTTCGGCAAGGTTTGAATAAATGCTGCGCATACCGCCAGAGTGCTTCAGCACAACGGTGGTGCCCATGGAGTCGTCGGAATAAACCTTTTCAACGGTGCCGTCGGCGCAGGCCTTCACCTGAGCACCCAGCTCTGTGGCAATATCCACGCCGTCATGGGTACGCCAGTCACGCATGGTGCGGTTATACTGCAGGGCATCCATGCTGTACCCGTTTTCTATGGCACCGGCCACGGGACGGATAAAATAGGTGGGAACAGTTTCTTTGATAGGCTGGGGAGCTGCGCCGGCTGCGGAGTCGGGGGCGGGAGCCACCTCTGCAACCTGAGCGATGGGCTCTTCCTCGTCCATGTTGATTACGGGAGCTGCCTCGGGGAGAATGGCTTCCTCGCCTTCTGTTTCGGCGGTGGGAACGATTTCTTCCTGGGCAATGTCGGTGATAGGCTCGGAGAGAGTTAAGCCATCCTCGGCAATCTCTCCCTTGCCAAGATCACCGGAGAGCATAGTCCATGCGGAAAGGCCGATAACGCTGACGCAGAGGAAAAGCACGATGTAAAATCCCTTTCCCGCGAAGAAACTCTCCAGCTTCTCGGAGAAAACTTTCTTTTTTTCCATTGTATAATAACCTCCAAAAATAAATTAGGTTTGCATGGCTATTTTTGCCTTATGAGGGAGGAATTATACATTGATTTTGGTGAGAAGTGGAATTAATGGCTAAAGCCTGAGTTTTATATTAATAGATCGGGTGCACACATAGGTGCCCCCTACAACTATGCAGAGGAAATTAAGGAGGAAATCAAGAAAACAGCCCCCTCTGACGAGGGGGCTGTCACCGAAGGTGACTGGGGGAGAGAATAAAGCAAAATAAGTTTTTCTCTCCCTCCGTCTTTGCCTAAAGGCAAAGACACCTCCCTCGTCAGAGGGAGGTATTTAATATGTTTTATCCGTGTCTATAAATTGTTCTCTGCTTAACTCTGTCCGCCTGGGCAAGCATCTCGTCAATTTGGCAGAGGAACAAATCCGTATCTCTGCCCAAGGTACCCTTGAGGGGGCGGTAGTTGGACATGTGGTTGGCGGTGAAGTGAGCGCCGGGGAGATTAAGCTTTTCCACAAGGAGTCTTGTTTCCAAAAGCGCCTCCCGGGGCGTCTGCATCTTAAAGCGTCCGGCCATAACATCCTCATACATTTCCGTGCCCATGGTGGCCATATAGGTCATCACGGATATATGCTGGGGAGCCATGGCGTTTAACAGCTCCGCCGTGAGGAGGGCATTTTTCTTATAGCCCTCGCCGGAGCCTTCAAGGCCTGCAATTACAGTTACCCAAAGGTCAAAGCCCGCGTTTTTCAAGGCAAGGCCGGCCTTCAGCATCCCTTGGGCATCCACGCCCTTTTTAACCTTTTTAAGCAGCTCGCTGTCGCCGCTTTCAACGCCCAGATAAACTCTGCCGAGGCCATTTTCCTTAAGTTGCTTAAGCTGCTCGGCGGTCTTTTCCATGGTGCTTATAGGCCCTGCATAGCAGGTGATGCGCCGCAGATGGGGGAAAGCATCCTTCAAAGCTGCCAAAACCGTCAAGAGATAGTCCATGGGCAATGCAATGGCGTCGCCATCGGCTATGAACACAGTTTCCGTATTGGGATAGCGCACCGAGGCCATGGCTATGTCGTCCAAAACGTAGCTGAGGGGCTTCACATGGTAAAGCTTTTTCTTGTAAGCCTCGCAAAAGGTGCATTTATTATAGCTGCATCCCACCGTGGCCTGCAAAATGTAGCTCTGCCACTCTCCGGGGGGACGATAAACGCCGCCTTCATATCTCATTTCTCGCCATCCTGCCTTTCCACGGCCTTAACATTGCGCTCAAACTTGCTGCGAGGTCCCATAACCTCGTGGCCGCAGCCGCAGCAGCGCAGACGAAAGTCCGCACCTATGCGCAGCACCAGCCATTTGCTGCTGCCGCAGGGGTGAGCTTTTTTCATGGTGAGTATATCATTAAGCTGAATGTCCATAAAATTACCTTTCCGGCTCCCTTGCAGGAAGGGAACTGTAAGATTGATTTACTTGCTGCTCTTTATGTTCTCCCAATAGTGCTTTGCGGTCTGCTCAACCTTGTTGTCGCCGTAGACATAGTATTTGGCATCCTTTATCTCGTCGGGGAGATACTGCTGGCGCACCCAATGGTGAGAATAGGAATGGGGATATTTGTAGTTCTGCTCCCGCTCAAAGCCTGTGCCATCGGCGTGGACATTTTGCAGCTCTCTGGGAATGCCGCCGGTTTTGCCTCGCTTAACATCGGCAATGGCGGCGTCTATGGCA
>JAFYUG010000314.1 GCA_017558545.1 Oscillospiraceae bacterium
CAGTACCATTGTAGGGGGCGGCGTCCTCGACGCCCCGCCGCGCTGTGGGATGCGGATTGCCACGTCGCTGCGCTCCTCGCAATGACCTGTATTTTTAGTCAGTACCATTGTAGGGGGCGGCGTCCTCGACGCCCCGCCGCGCAGGGAATTACGGATTGCCACGTCGCAAGCCCTCTCAGTCAGCTTTGCTGACAGCTCCCCCAGAGGGGGAGCCGAGTCCTCACAATGACCGAAATTTTGCTTTTTGCTTAGCAAAGAGCCAGCCCCCTCGTCAGAGGGGGCTATAAGCCTATGATTTCATCTGGCGCTGGGACCGGGGTCTGAGTCGCCGAAAATGTAATCGTCAATATCTTCCATGATAATCATTTTTCCACCTCCGCAAAAGAAAATGCATATAGCTTTATCTTATGCAAGAGCCTTCAAAATGATTACACTTTTTTATTCGCTTTCCATTTTTACAATCACAAGCTCGGGGTTATTGAGAAAGCGGGGGATGGGTACGCTGTTGCCAAGGCCTCGGGACACGATGAGGGTATATCTTCCGCTTTCCAAAGCTCCATCCACATCATCGGGGAAGAGATTCATATTTGTGCCCAGCACACCCCCAAGAAAGGGCAGGCGCACTATGCCGCCGTGGGCATGGCCGGAGAAAATCACATCCACATCCAGCCGGGGGTATTTTTCACGCCAATCGTTTCTGTGGCCTATGAGCATACGAAAGCTCTCGCCCTCATTTTCCTCCAGCATCTCCACAAGCTCGGGAGGCTTTATCATAGTGGCGGGGCCATTTGGGTCCTCCGCTCCCAAAAGGGCGATTTTCTCACCGGAGCGCTCTATAAACACATACTCATTTTTCAGATATTTTACGCCGCTATCTTCGAAAATCTCCTCAAGCTCATCAAGGCAGCGGGCCCACCATTCATGGTTGCCGCTGACATAGTAGGTGGGGGCGATTTCCACCAAGGCAGAGAGAAACGCCTCCATTTCATCGAAGTTTTCCGTGTTCTCGTCGGCAAGGTCGCCGCTTATGACTATTATATCGGGGCGCTCATTTTCTATCTTTTCTATAAGCCGCTGTCCGTTTTTGCCGAACATACGGCCATGGATATCGCTGAGCTGAGCCACGGTGAAGCCATCAAAGCTTTGGGGCAGATTTTCGGAGGATACAGTATACTCGCTTTTAACTATGCGGCAGCTTGAGTCTATTATCATAGCGGCCAGCGCCAGCACTATGGCAAGGTCTATCAAAAGGCGCTTTTTGTGTTTTTTCAAAAATGCTTTCATTCAATCACCTTTATATTGATGTTTTATTAAAATATATAGCATTCCCCCATCAAAATTGAATCGAAAATTATGAAATTATCTTTAATTTCAGCCTAATTATCTTGAAAAGCTCTGAGCAATCGTATATAATGGTCGGTGCTTGTTTGTCAGCGCAAATAAGCGCATAAGATAAATCGTAAAGGATGAAACCCAACATGAGTTCTAAAGAAAAGAAAATCGCTGCTGCCGCCGAGGAAGCAAAGAAGAACAAGAAGTTCTATACCAAGTGCATAATCTTCATCGTATGCCTTGCCATCCTTGTTGCCGCAGCCGCTGTTATCAACTCCAACCTTTTCAACCCCGTTATTAAGTCCACCGCTCTGGAAATTGGCGGCACCGAATACTCCCCCGCTGAGTTCAACTACTTCTACCGCAGCGCTATCAGCGCTACCTATGAAGAGCTTTATAGCTACTACGGCGACCTCACCGCTTATCTGCTGGACACCGCCACTCCCCTCAGCGAGCAGGTTTCCATGTATGGCGACGGCGAGCAGACCTGGGCTGATTATTTCTACAACCAGACCATCCTCACCCTCACAAGCCTCACCGTTCTCTACGACAGAGCAGTAGAAGAAGGCTACACCCTCAGCGCTGAGGACAAGGAAGCCATCGAGGCCGAAATCGCCGCTTACGAGCAGACCGCTCTTTCCAACAACTACGAGAGCCTCAAGCAGTTCCTGGCTCTTAACTTTGGCGACGGCTTCTCCGTAGAACTTCTCCGCGACATCGCCGAGAGACAGTATCTTGCCAATGCTTATGCTGCCGACCTGAACGATTCCTTCACCTTCACTGCTGAAGAGAAGGACACTCACTACGCCGAGAACAAGGACGACTACGACTTCTACACCTACCACGTATTCATGGTTGGCTCCACCAACGCCAACTTCTCCGAGCTTGAAACCGACGAAGAGAAGCTTGCCGCTGCTCACGATGCAGCAGTTGAAATTGCCAACGCAGCTTCCGGCGCACAGTTCGCCAAGAACGTACAGAACTTCGTTTCTGAAGACAGCAAGGCTGCATACGAAGATGAAACCGTTACCAAGTATCTCACTCAGGGTCTCAGCCTCTCCGAGACCTACAAGGAGTGGATCATCGATGCTTCCCGCGTAGAAGGCGACACCACCGTTATCGACACCGAGAGCGGCAGCTACGCCATCCTCTATGTCGGCAGAGACGATAACCACTATCCTCTGGTAAACACCCGCCACATCCTCGTCTCCGCAGTTGCCGATGAGAACGGCGTTTACACCGAGGAAGCTCTCCAGACTGCAAAGGCCGAGGCAGAGCGCATCCACGAGCTGTGGCTTGCTAACCCCACTGCCGAGTATTTTGCTGAGCTTGCAGGTGAGTATTCCGAAGATGCCGGCTCCAACGCCAACGGCGGCCTCTATGAGCAGGTTTACAAGAACTACATGGTAACCGAGTACAACGACTTCCTGTTCAACCAGGGCAACCAGCCCGGCGACAGCGCCGTTATCTACGGCACCAACGGCAACTACGAAGGCTACCACGTTGTATACTTCGACTCCGTTGGCGAAGTATTCAGCGATGTTCTTGCTGACGGCATCCTCCGCCAGGACGCCTACAACGAAGTTATGAGCGGCTACGCTGAGAACTACGAAGTTGCAGTTGGCGAAGGCATGGAGCACGCCTCCCTCGACTAATTCAAAACAATAAAAGGGCAGTTTTTCTAACTGCCCTTTTTGCTTAGAAAGGTTTAATCAATATGTCTGAAAGATTTCTCCGGGAAGAAATGATGCTGGGCGCCGAGGCCATGGAAAAGCTGGAAAAGGCTCATGTGGCCATTTTCGGCATAGGCGGCGTTGGCTCTTGGTGCGCCGAGGCTCTTGCCCGCGCAGGTGTGGGCGCTATCACCCTCATAGATCAGGACACGGTGGGCGAGAGCAACATTAACCGCCAGATTTTGGCGCTGGACTCCACCATAGGCATGGAAAAGTCCGCCGCCATGGCCGCTCGCATTGCGGATATTAACCCCAATTGCCGCGTCAATGCCATTTGCGGAAGATATGAAGCCGCCGCAAGAGAGCAGTTTTTCACCGAGAAATATGACTATATTGTGGATGCCATTGACCTTGTGGCCTGCAAGGTAGATCTTATCCTCTCCGCCATGGAGCGAAATATCCCCATTGTGTCCGCTTTGGGCACGGGCAACAAGCTGGACGCCAGCCTGCTACGTCTTTGTGACATAAGCAAAACCGAGGGCTGTCCCCTGGCAAGAGTTGTCCGCAAGGAGCTGAGAAATTTGGGTGTAAACCATCACCCGGTTGTGTTCAGCCCTGAAGAGCCCATGGAGGCAGAACAGTTTGAAACTCCCCCTCCCGGCAGACGAAGTATTCCCGGC
>JAFYUG010000315.1 GCA_017558545.1 Oscillospiraceae bacterium
GTCATTGCGAGGAGCGCAGCGACGTGGCAATCCGTAAGCAAAGAAAAAACTGCCCTATCAAAGAATAGGGCAGTTTTAATAATCTTATTCCATTATAAACTCAAAAAGGCTTATATCGAAATAGCGCAGTATGGCGGAGCGGCTTTTGGCAAAGGTGCTCTCTGCTATGGTGACCACGATTTTGCCACCTTCCTCTTCCCAGGAAACAATGCCCTCCAAATGGGGGAATACATTGTTTTCAAGCTCCTTTTCCAGCTCACCAAGGTTTGCGGCGTAGTAGGCCGTGTCCATAGGAGCGGCATAGTCGGGAATGGGGTCGCGGCCGGAGGTGAAGCAGATTATGAGCATCAGCACCATGAGGCCAAGGCAGAGTATGCAGCCGAAGGGCTTAAGATTTTTCCAAAGCCACTGGCCGCTTTGCTCCGGCTTTTTCTCCTGCTGGCTGTCAGGCAGCTTCTCTATCTCCATTAATACTTAATGCGCTGGAGGATGTAATCCTTAACTTCGGAGATGGGAATGCGAACCTGCTCCATGCTGTCGCGCTCGCGAACGGTGACGCAGCCGTCAGCCTCGTCGGTCTCGGTGCCAACGGTGTTGAAGTCGAAGGTTACGCAGAAGGGAGTGCCGATTTCGTCCTCGCGGCGATAACGCTTGCCGATAGAGCCGGTTTCGTCATAGTCGCACATGAATTCCTTGCTCAGCTCCTCATAAAGCTCCATAGCGGGGCCGGTGAGAACGTCCTTCTTGCTCAGGGGCAGGATGGCGCACTTGAAGGGAGCGAGGGCGGGGTGGAGGTGCAAAACGGTGTGGACATCTTCCTTGCCCTTCTTGTCGGTGCCGACAACTTCTTCGTCATAGGCTTCAACAAGGAAAGCGAGGGTTACGCGGTCAGCGCCAAGGCTGGGCTCGATAACATAGGGGATGTAGTGCTCGTTGCGCTCCTGATCATAATAGGTCATGTCCTGACCGGAAGTGGTCTGGTGAGCGGTAAGGTCAAAGTCGGTGCGGCTGGCAACGCCCCAAAGCTCGCCCCACTCGGTGAAGGGGAAGGCAAACTCGAAGTCGGTGGTGGCATTACTATAATGGCTCAGCTCTTCGGGGTCGTGGTCGCGAAGGCGGAGGTTTTCGTCCTTGATACCAAGGCCCAGGAGCCACTTGTGGCAGAAATCTTTCCAGTAAGCAAACCATTCAAGCTCGGTGCCGGGCTGGCAGAAGAACTCAAGCTCCATCTGCTCGAATTCACGGGTGCGGAAGGTGAAGTTACCGGGGGTGATTTCGTTGCGGAAGGACTTACCAACCTGGCAAACGCCGAAGGGCAGCTTGCGGCGGGTGGAGCGCTGAATATTCTGGAAATTGACAAAAATGCCCTGTGCGGTCTCGGGACGGAGATAAACGGTGTTCTTTGCGTCCTCGGTAACGCCCTGGAAGGTCTTGAACATCAGGTTGAACTGACGGATGTCGGTCCAGTTGTGCTTGCCGCAGGTGGGGCAAACGATGCCGTGCTCTTCCACGAATTCCTTCATCTGGGCATGGCTCATGGCGTCAACGCTGTGGCCAAGCTCGAAGCCGTTTTCGGCGCACCAATCTTCGATGACCTTGTCTGCGCGGAAGCGCTCGTGGCACTCCTTGCAGTCCATGAGGGGATCGCTGAAGCCGCCAACGTGGCCGGAGGCAACCCAGGTCTGGGGGTTCATAAGGATAGCGGCGTCCAGACCCACATTGTAGCGGTTTTCCTGAACGAACTTCTTCCACCATGCCTTCTTGACGTTGTTTTTCAGCTCAACGCCCAGGGGGCCGTAGTCCCAGGTGTTAGCAAGA
>JAFYUG010000316.1 GCA_017558545.1 Oscillospiraceae bacterium
GAATGGTAGAGTAGGGGAGGGTCTTGTGGTAGGAGATATGGTGTCCCTTGTAGTTATACTCATAGTTGCAGCGGATGCGGCAGCCCCACATTTCCTCGAATTCGCAAAGAGCTTCCAAATCGCGCATGATGGGATCGTCGCTCTCGTCGTAGAGGTTTTCAAGGGTGGTCTTGGTATAGTCGGAGCGGAACTGGATGGGAACGCCCTTATCCATGAAGCGCTTGATAAAAGGCTCAATGCGGTTGGAGGGGTAATCTGCGAAAAGGACGCAGTTAATGCGGGTGGGAACCTTGATTTTGTCAAAGATACCATCGCTGCCCTCTTCAACATAGGCTTCAAGATGACGGGAAACGTTTACGCAGGTGAGCTTAGAGATGTTGCGGTTGAGGAAGTCCACAACCTGATCCTCGCTATACTTGTGCATAACGGGCAGGGTGGTGTTTATGAAAACTCTGTGGCCTGCGGGGACGGCGTCCAGCATGGTCTGGAGGCATTCCAAATCTGCAAGAGGCTCGCCGCCGGTGAACACGAAGTCACACTTGGGGGTAACAGAGTGGATATACTTAATGCTGTCAATTATTTTCTCGGCGCTGAAGCCTTCGTTATTCTGATATTCAGCTTTGTTGATGCAGAAGGGGCAGTTGTTGCAGCAATCATAGGGCACAAAAATGGTAACAGTTGCGCCGCCCTCTCTGGTTTTGTAAAGCTTGCTCATTTAATATCTCTCCAATGTAGTTTATGGTCGAACATTATAACTTTAACATTATGCGGATAAATAGTCAACACAATAAATTGGGTGAAAAAAATAACTAATAGGTTTAGGAAGAAATTGATTGGAAATCTAGGAAGAAGAGGAAGATTTCCGCAGTGCCAAAGCCTCCCTTGTGTAAAGGGAGGTGGCATTTGCGAAAGCAAATGACGGAGGGATTGCCATAAAAATTCACCCTATGACTAATTATCATAGGGTGAATAAATTAATATGTTTTTACTTTATCTCACAAAGCAGGTCCAGCTGCCATATTCGTTGTTGGGGTTGGGAGCGCCCTCGCCCTTGAGGTAGGAGGCCATGTTGCGGCCAAGATTGCGCATGGTCTGCACACCCTCTTCATCCTGCCAAACATCCTTGGCCTTTGCACCGTGCACCATGTTCCAATAGCTAGAGGAGATAAGGGGCATCTGATTAATGGTGAAGTGCTTGCAGATAACGTCAAGGCTGGAGCTTGTTCCGGCTCTGCGCGCGGAAACAACGGCGGCGCCGGGTTTGCCTCTCAAAAGCTTGGAGGAGGAGAAGAAGAGGCGGTCGAGCACAGAGAGAAGTCTGCCGCTGGGGTGGGAGTAATAAACGGGGGAGCCGAAAACAAAGCCATCTGCCTCGGCGCATTTTTCAATAATAGCGCTGAGACCGTCGTCATCAAAAACGCACTTTCCGGCCTTGCGGCAGGCGCCGCAGCCAATGCAGTCGCGAACGGGGCCATTGCCCAGCCATACGATTTCGCTTTCAACGCCTTCGGCGGCAAGAGCCTCGGCAACTATGCTCAGGGCGGTGTAGGTGCAGCCATTTTTGTTGGGACTTCCGTTTATCATAAGAACTTTCATAAATGTTCTCCCTTCGTAATTAATAATTATATTGTATATTTTATCCCATGTAATTTCAAGTGGCTATTGCGCTTCCAAGGCCTTCGGGGCTATAATTAATCCATTAACAAAGGAGATATAGCCATGATAATAGCCTATCCCGATTATTATAATGATTTTTGCTGCATAGCCTCCCGCTGCCGCCATAGCTGCTGCATAGGCTGGGAGATAGATATAGACCCCTGCACCGCCGCTCTCTACCGCGCTCAAAAGGGTGAGCTTGGTGAGCGTATGGCCAAAAATATAGATTGGAGCGGAGATGAGCCCCACTTCATACTGGGTGAGGGTGAGCGCTGCCCATTCTTAAATGAAAATAATCTCTGCGATATTATCCTTAGTTTGGGCGAGGAGGCCATAAGCGAAATTTGCACAGACCACCCCCGTTTCCGAAACTACCTAAGCGAGAGGGAGGAAATTGGCCTCGGCCTATGCTGCGAAGAGGCGGGACGGATTATCATCGGCAGGGAAAAGCCCCTTGAGATAATTGAAGAGGGGGAGGGAGAATATACCGCCGACGAGGATTTCCTCATGGATTTGAGAGATGATATCTTCGATATTATGAATGAGCATTCTCAGCCTTTCAGTAGTCGAGTATTGGCAGTTCAGGATAAAATCGAAGGCAGAATTGAAAAGGATAATATTGCCTATTGGTCTCATTTTATGATGGACCTTGAGCGCCTGGACGAAAAATGGACCCAGTGTCTTATAAATCTTGTGAAGCGCCCCTATCCTCTGGACGAGATAGAAAAATATATGGATGAGCACGGGGTGTGGTTTGCTAATCTCTTTAATTATTTCATCTTCCGCCATCTTTTCTCCGCTCTCGATGATGGGGATATAGACTCCAAAATTCTTTTCGCCCTTTTAAGCTGCCGCATAATTGCTGCTCTGTGCATGGCCGATGAGAGCGCCGACCTTGAAACCGTGGTGGAATATGCAAGAATGTATTCTTCGGAAATAGAATACTCCGACGAAAACTTGGGCCTTATGTTTGAAAGAATCAATAAACAATCCTTGTAGGGGTCGGCGTCCTCGACGACCCGTCATAAATAAAAAAGGAAGAGCGCGAATGCGCAATGGGCGCCCCTACGGCATGGCTTGGGTTTTCTGCATACCCGTAGGGCGGGCGCTTGCTGCCGCCGCGTAGGGACTTACGGATTGCCACGTCGCAAGCCCTCTCAGTCTGGCCTGCGGCCAGCCAGCTCCCCCAGAGGGGGAGCCAAGTCCTCGCAATGAC
>JAFYUG010000317.1 GCA_017558545.1 Oscillospiraceae bacterium
CCCAATATTCGCCGTTTATGTAGAGGGCGGCGTAGCGGAACTTCTGGCTGAGCATAGTGTCGCTGACCTGAGAGGCCACATAGCCCATGAGGGTGTCGCGCATCTGGGTGGAATAGGTGCTCTCGTGGGCGGTGCGAACTATGAGGGAACTGAAGGTGGTAACCTCTCCGTCCCGGAAAAGGTCAAAATTGAGAGGGCCGTCGTAATTATCCTTAAATCGGACGGTGAAGGACTTTTTGTCAAAGGCGGTAACGGTGGTGGCGCCGTGGAGGCTGATTTCGCAGCCTATGCTGAATGCGCCGTCCTCTCCGGAGAATGCCAGATTTGCGCTTCTGCGCTCCTCTTTTATGGTGATGTCGCCGCTTTTGTAAATTCCGTTTACGCCCCAAAGGTTAGCGGGGTCGGTTACAAGGCTGATAACGGGCAGTTCATGGTCTGCGCCAATAATGAAGCTTGCAGTGTATATGTCACCGGGCATTTTGCCTTCCTCCACCGAGATGGCGCGAAGCACGGCGGTCTCGGTGATGGTGATGGGAGCGGTGTAGAGCATATCGGAAGAGGTGGGATCGCTGCCATCAAGGGTGTAGTATATAGCCCCTGCCGCCTCCAGGGGCACTTCAAAACCCGAGTCAGAAGTATAAACGCCGGGCGCGTAAGCGGAAGAAGTGGGCATGGCGCTTATTTTGCGCCAAAACTCAGCGTTT
The DNA here is from genome assembly GCA_017558545.1 of Oscillospiraceae bacterium. Lineage (GTDB taxonomy): Bacteria > Bacillota > Clostridia > Oscillospirales > Oscillospiraceae > SIG459. The sequence continues at coordinate 705 of JAFYUG010000317.1, forward strand.
TCTCTTGTGGGAGTGGGGCTCATGTAGCCAAAGCCGCCGGTTTCGGTGTTTCGTCCGTAGCTATGGTCAACGGGGATGTCCTTAAGATGAACTCCATCGCAAAGAGCCTCACCATGGAAGAGATAAAGCTCGGCCTCGCCGCCGTTGAGGGCGAAGTCCGCGTGGGGATAGTTTCCGGAAAGGGACGTATCGCCGGAGAGGATGACTATGGCAAACTCACCGGGACGGAGGGTCTTTTGGGGAAGAACATAGCGATTTCTGCCGTCCGTATCCTCGCTGAGACTATATTCGGAGAGATCTATGGTCTCGTCGGAAACATTTTTAAGCTCCACCCAGTCGTAGCACTGACCCAAGGCCTGAGGGAGATAGAGGGTGTTGGCGCTCATAACTTCCCAAATGGCCAGCTTGGCGGTGGGCTTGGAGCCGCCGCAGAAGGCCTCGTGGCCGGCCATAGTGTTCTCGTAGCCGGGGGAGGGGTAATCCACCATGATGGCTTCGGGGTAGATGTAGGAGCAGTTGGTTTCGCTTTTCTCAAAGCTCACAGCGTCCACCTGCACTCCCGAGGAGGAAGAGAGGATGAGCTTTTCGCCGTTGGCGCTGAGGGAGAAGTCCGCGTGGATTTCATTTTCGGCGCTTACTCCGCCGGAGCAGTGGACTATGAGATATTCCCCTGCCTTAAGCTCTGCCTTGGGGAATTCCCACTTGAGGGGCTCTGCCTCATCGTCGGAGAGATACCAGCCGGAAAGGTCTATGGTCTTGTCGGTGGTGTTATATATCTCAACCCAATCGGAAAATGCGCCGTGTGCGTCCAAAAGAAGGGTC
>JAFYUG010000318.1 GCA_017558545.1 Oscillospiraceae bacterium
CCCTTATCCCCCAGTCAGCCTTGCGGCTGACAGCCCCCTTGGAAAGGGGGCCTTTAAAAGCGTAATTTTTGTCCTCCCCCAAAAAACCAAAAAAATTCCGGACGGCTTTCGCCGTCCGGAACACGATGCTTTTTTAATTTTACTTCTTCTCAAAGAGAATGCCCAGAGTTTTGGGGCCGCAATGGTTGGAAACGGTGCAGCCGGCGCGGGAGCAAAGAATTTCGCCAAAGTCATGATACTTCTTGACCTCGTCCTCAACGGCCTGCAGCTCCTCATCGGTGAAGCCGCCGGAGTTGGTGATGAAAATCTTGGAGGTATCGATATCCTCGCGGCCTTCAAGGCGCTCGCGAACATACTGAACAAGGCACTTGCCGATCTTGCCGCGATACTTCTTGGCAACACCCATAGCGCCGTCTCTGACCTCGATGCAGGGCTTGAGACCCAGCAGGTTTGCGCCCAGAGCGGCAACGGCGGAGCAGCGGCCGCCCTTATGGAGGAAGTCCACGCTGTCCACAACGAAGCTGGCCTCAACCTTTTCGCAGCGGGCGTTGATAGCATCGCGAATTTCAGCGCCGCTCATGCCTTTTTCGGCCATCTCGCAGGCGTCGATGATGAGCAGACCGATGCCGGTGGAGAGGTTAGCAGAGTCGATGGAGTAGACATTGCCTACGTCTTCTGCAGCTATGCAGGCGTTCTGATAGCAGGAGGACATGGAAGAAGAGATATGGAAGTGGACAAGCTCCTCGCAATCTTTCATCTGCTCTTCGAAGAACTCGATATAGTCGGCCACGGAGAGGGCTGCGGTGGAGCCGATGCTGCCGCCGCCGGCCACATGGGCATAAATATCCTCGGGGACTATATCAACACCGTCGCGGTGCTCTTTGCCATCCAGCATAACATAAAGGGGCAGAGTTGCAATGCCGTATTTTTCCTTCTGCTCGGGGGAAAGGTCGCATACGCTATCGGAAGTTATTTTAACTTTCATTTAATACACATCCTTGTTGAGATTTCATTAATTTTTGCTTATTATATCACAGCATTGAGCCATATTCAAGCCACAACAGCGGAGGCAAAAGCATGAAAAAACGAGTTATAGTAATAAGCGGCCCCACCGCCACGGGCAAAACCGCCCTCAGCGTGGCTCTCGCCAAGGCCATAGGCGGCGAGGTGGTATCTGCCGACAGTATGCAGATTTACCGCTCCATGGATATAGGCACCGCCAAGGTCACCCCCGAGGAAGCTGAGGGCGTGCCCCATCACATGGTGGATGTGGCCGACCCAGGCGAGGACTTTTCCGTTTCCCGCTGGGTGGACATGGCCGCCGAGGCCTGCGAGGATATTTTCGCAAGGGGCAAAGTACCCATAATTGCCGGGGGCACGGGACTTTATATAGACTCCCTTCTCAGCGGCCGGGACTTTGCCGCCGCTCCCAAGGAGGATAAGGAGCTCAGAGAGCGCCTCAGCGCGGAGTATGACGCCATTGGGGGCGAGGCTTTCAGAGAAAAGCTCAGAGAAATTGACCCCGAGAGGGCGGAAAAGCTCCACGCCGCCGACAAAAAGCGCCTCACCAGAGCCATGGAGGTATACCTCCTCACCGGCGAGACCATCACGGAGCACGACAGGAAAAGCCGCCTTGTGCCTCCCCGCTATGAGTCCCTGCGCCTTGCCCTCACTTACGCCAGCCGCGAAAAGCTCTATGAGCGCATAGATAAGCGAGTGGACATCATGGTGGAAGAGGGTCTTTTTGAAGAGGTGGAAGCGCTGCTCCAAGGCGGCCTTCGCCAAGGCTCCACCGCCATGCAGGCCATAGGCTACAAAGAGCCCGCCGCCTATTTTGCAGGGGAACTGAGCCGCGACGAGGCCATAGAGAAAATTAAGCTCGAATCCCGCCGCTACGCCAAGCGCCAGCTCACATGGCTGAGAAGAGATAGTGGCCTTCACTGGATTTATAGGGATGATCACCCCGACTCCACCGTCCACGTGGACGAGGTGCTGAAGCTTTGGCGCGAGATGGAGTGAAAGAGCTTTTAAAGCCCCCCTTTCCAAGGGGGGGAAGCCTTGCGATGCAAGGCAGGGGGGATAAGGCCAAGAGTCAGCTTATATTTAAGTTATGCGTAATCCTTAGCCTGAACGATATAATCCGAACCCGTTTCTAAGCGCATATGCGTTGACATTGCCGCGTTGTCGACTTTTGAAGGGCGAAAGCCCATCTGCAAGTCGACGCCTTGCACTGCCTTAGC
>JAFYUG010000033.1 GCA_017558545.1 Oscillospiraceae bacterium
ACCCGTGGTGTCGAAGATTTCTAAGCGCATATGCTAAGACAGTGCAAGGCGGCGGCTTGCAGATGGGTCATCACCCTTCAAAAGACGCTAACGCAGCAATGTCAACGCATATGCGCTTAGAAACGGGTTCGGGTTATATCGTTCAGGCTAGGAAAGCGCTGCTTTGCTAAACGCGCACCTTAACACCTTCCTCTGACGAGGGAGGTGCCCCGAAGGGGCGGAGGGAGAGAAGAAAAACAATTTATCTCTCCCTCAGTCAGCCTAAAGGCTGACAGCTCCCTCGTCAGAGGGAGCTATGGGTGCTATGCAATCAGCATTTCCTGATGCGGTATTTTTCATAAAGGATGATTTTTTTGCAAAAGGAAAATTTTCAGATAAAAACCGATAAGCTCATTGCCTCTTTGGGGGAAAGCAAGCCTCGGCTGCTGCTTCATAGTTGCTGCGGCCCTTGCAGCAGCTATGTTTTGGAGTATCTCAGCCGACATTTTGAGCTGACGGTGCTCTTCTATGGCCCCAACATCCAGCCGGAGGAGGAATATGCTCTGCGTTTGGAGCATCAGATGAAGGTGCTGGAGCACGTGAAGGCGGATTTTATGCCCTGCGACTATGACGGCGAGGCCTTCGAGGCCATAGTCCGCGGCTACGAGCAAGAGATAGAAGGTGGCGAGCGCTGCACCCGCTGCTTTGCCCTGCGCATTGAGGAGACCGCCAGAAGGGCTGCCGAAGGCGGCTTTGACTATTACTGCACCACCCTTTCCGTTTCTCCCCACAAGGATGCCCAGCGCATCAACGCCCTCGGAGAGGAGTTCGGGGAGAAATACGGCGTGAAGTGGCTGCCCTCGGACTTCAAAAAGCGGGGCGGCTATCAGCGCAGCATCGCTCTCAGCAAGGAGTGGGAGCTTTATAGGCAGGATTATTGCGGCTGCCTTTACTCCATCACCTGAGTTTTCCGCATTTTAATTAAAAAACATGAATATTTGCCTCCGTTTCGGAAATGCTAAGAGCGAATTCCAAACAAAAGGAGCGGATAAATCATGCTTTTGGATCGCATTGCTCTTATCCTCAGCATCGTGGGCGGCCTCAACTGGGGTCTTGTGGGTCTTTTCAGATTTGACCTTGTGGCCTACATCTTCGGCGGCCAAACCTCCACGGTCAGCCGCGTGGTCTATGTGCTGGTTGGCCTTGCCGCCATTTGGTGCATCAGCCTGCTCTTCCGCGGCAGACTTGCCGACGAAGTGGAGTAAAATAGGCAATATTTCCGGCTCTCTCCCATCGGAGAGGGTCGGATTTTTTTCGTTTTCAATGAAAACACATCGCCGCGCGTTAGCGCGCAATTCGGAACGGTCAAGACCGTTCCCTACAAACGGGCTGTCGAGGACGCCAGCCCCTACAAGTGGTGCAGAAAACTGAAATCACATCGTAGGAGCGAGCATTGCTCGTCCGCGGGCGGCATTCTTGCCGCCCCTACAAACGGGCTGTCGGGGACGCCAGCCCCTACGGTTATGCGGAAAACCAAGATTTCGCATTTAAAGGCCCCCTTTTCAAGGGGGCTGTCACCGAAGGT
>JAFYUG010000319.1 GCA_017558545.1 Oscillospiraceae bacterium
AGGGATATCTTCATGCCGGCCATGGAATAAGAATAGGAATATGCGGAGTATATTCGGAAAAGGGTATGGTGTCGGCTGGGGATATAAGCTCTCTTGCCCTCCGCCTGCCCCATGAAATGAAGGGGATAGGCGCCGAGGCCATAGAGAGCCTTCGCCCATTTGATAGCTCCATATTAATTATATCCCCTCCGGGCGGCGGAAAGACCTCCTTTTTGCGTGAGCTTATTCGAAAGACCTCGGAGGCTGGCGTAAGAGTGTGCCTTTGCGACGAAAGAGGGGAGGTGGCGGCCATGTGGCAGGGAGTGAGCAGCTTTGATCTTGGCCCCATGTGCGATGTGCTCAGCGGAGTTGAAAAAAGACGGGGGATAACTATGCTTTTGCGCTCTATGAATCCAAGGATAATAGCCGTGGACGAAATAAGCGCCGAGTATGATGGGCAGGCCATGAAGGAGGCTTTAAGCTGCGGAGCGGCCATATATGCAACAGCCCACGGAAAAAATCTTGAGGAACTAATGAAACGCCCCCACTATAAACAAATGATTTCCGATGGACTATTTCAAAAGGCGGTTATTATTTCTCACGGCGAGAAAAGAACTTATGAGGTGGTGGATTTATGATGCTTAAACTTGTTGGAGCGGCTATGCTTGTAGCCTGCGGAGCAATGCTTGGTATGGGCAGGCTTAATGAGGAGCGGGAGAAGATAAAGCTTATTGATAAAATAATAAGAGCTCTTGGAATGCTGGAAGGGGAGATAAAGCTCTGCCGGCGTGCTTTGCCCGATGCTTTTGAGAAAATAGCAAGGGAGCTGGACGATAATCTTATTGCAAATCTCAGCCAAAGCTGCTTATCCATGAGCGCAGGTGAGGCATGGAAAAACTGGACGGAAAATCTTCCGCTGCCAAGCTCGGCAACGCAGCTTCTCCATAGTCTTGGAGAATGCCTGGGTCAATATGATGGGGAGAAGCAGGCCATGGAGATAGTGGCAGTGAGAACTCGCCTTGTAGAAATGAACGAGGAAATGAGGAGCAAAATAAAAGCCTCAGCTAAAAACTATCCCCTTATCGGCGCCTGCTTTGCAGGGATGGCGGCTATGATGATAATATAGAAAAAACCTCGGCTTCATTGTGAAGCCGAGGTTTAATCAGGGTGTCAAAAAAGTGGCTTTGCCACTTTTTTGACACCCTGAAAACAGCATTTTTGAGCGATTTTCGCTCAAAAATGCATTGATTTTAACGTGTGGGGGCCCTTTGCCCCCTACACACGCCCCCGCTACTCTATCTCGTAAGATGGCAGCATAGTTTTTTGACAGGCTGAAAAAACCTCGGCTTCATTGTGAAGCCGAGGTTTAATACTGTTTTGGTTTATTTGCCGTCTTTAAAAACCCATTTTCTCTGTATGCGGTAGGAAATGAAGAAAAGGCAGGTGTCCACAATGGCCTTCAGAATGGTCAGCAGCCAGGAGGTGTCGGCGCCGACTATTCTCTTCAGCAGCCATACAAGACCGGCGGAAACGCAAAGCTGCAATACGCAAAGAATGTAATACTTCACCATTGCGCCGCCGTAGCAGCCTTTGGAGCCAAATACGATGGACTTATTGATGTTGAAGTTTGCAAAGCTGGAAATGGCTCTTGCGAGAGCGGTGGAAACAACTATGGACATCTCGTCCAGCACTCCGCGCAAAAGCAGATGCAGCAGGAAAAAGGCCAAAAGGTCTATGGCTGCGCTGGCGCAGGAGGACACAACATATTTCAGAAAGCGTCCAAAGCGCTTGCCCACATGGATGAAGATGAGCTTATAAATTCTTGCGCTGTCGCGAACGGGACGGAAATGGGAGCCGGAGTTATTATCTTCATAAACGGTTTCAATTTCCACCTCGGTGAAGGGAATTCCGGCAGTGTGGAAAGCGAAGAGCATGTTGGTTTCATACTCATATCTCTCGCCAACAATGTCAAGGAGCAGGGGGAAATGCTCTCTGCTCATGGCGCGCAGACCGGTCTGAGTATCGCCCAGCTTAATGCCGCAGAGGATGCGGAATATGGCAGAGGTAATTTTGTTGCCGTTTTTGCTCTTGGGGGGAACATGGGGCAGGTCAAAGTTGCGGCAGCCAAGAACCATGGTATGGGGGTTGGCGTGGCAGGCCTCGGCGCAGGCGAGAATATCGCCGCCCAGGTGCTGGCCGTCGCCATCGGCGGTAACTGCTCCTTCAATGTCGGGGCGGTTTTCAAGGAGATAGGAAAAGGCGGTTTTCAATCCAGCGCCTTTTCCCTTGTTTACCTCGTGGGAAAGAAGGGTAACCTGGGGCAGGGAAGAAAGCTTTTCGAAAATAGCCTTGAATTCCTCTCCGCTTCCGTCATCCACAAGTATGATGTCGCCAAATCCCAGCTCTATAAGTCCGTTCACAACGCCGCAGAGTTTTTCTGTGGGGTTGAGGGAAGGCAGGATGACGGCATATTTATTAATATCAAAGCTTTTGATCATAAGAATGCCTCTTGTTAATTAGTTGGAAAGTGCGCTCATATCGGCAACGTAATATTTTCCGTTGTGCTTTTCGATGAGAATAAGGTTGCCATCAACAACGTCAAGGTCGCGTCCACCGAGAGTGTAGCTTATATCATAGGAAATGGAGCAAATATATCTCTCATTGCCAAGGGGAATGAGGTCATAATAGGAAATGCTGTTATATTCAAGATCACTGGTAGTTGCCCATGCGATGTTCTCTATTGTGTTTGCGGTGAGGGTATAAAGCTCTGTGCCGGAGAGGAGATACTTGGAAAGTGCGGCAAAGTTGCCTTCTGCATTGTGGTTCTTGTTTGCAGAGAAGTCAACATAGGCATAGATGAAGCCCTCAAGGAACTGGGCGATTTCGCCGTCTATATCCTCGTTTACGCCGGGGATGTAGCACTGGCCCATGGGCATTTCGATGGGCTCAACAACATCGCCATCCTGAACAACGCGGATGTCGCCTGCATCGTAAAGGTCGGTGCATTCATAGTGCAAAATGGAAGACTCAACCTCAAGACCCAAATCCATGGGAGCGCAGTAGGTGCCGGTGATCTCCTGACCGTTTACATATACCTGAGCGCTTTCAAGAGCCAGGAAGGAGAAACTATCGGTGGGGATGGGAAGAAATTCGATGTGGGTGGGAGAAACGCTGACTGCGTCAAGCTCGTTGCCATCGGCGTCATAGGCCTTGATTTCGGCAGGACCCATCATGCCTTTGATAACATAGATCTCTGCGGAGGGAGAAAGGTCAAAACTGTGTTCAAGCTCAACGGTGAGGAAACCGGCGTCAGCAATATACTGTGCGCCAACGGCAACGCCGTTGATTTCTGCGGTGCAGCCGGTGGGAACGCTAAGACGAATGTCGGTGCCGCCGGGCATGGTGAATTCCCAATCGGAAACAACCCAGTTATTCATGCCGAAGCCAACATTGCTGCCGGCGCGGAGAATAAGAGTGCAAATCTTGGAAGAGCCAAGGCGAACGGTGTAGGTCTGCTCGGTTTTGCTGTCGCTAACATTGGAGCGCCAGGTGATTTCGGCATTCTCGTCAATGCCGTAGTCTTCAAGAGTAGCACCGGGAAGAGAAAATTCGTTGAAGCCCTTGTCTATAAGCTCCTGAAGGCCATCCAGCCAAAAATACTTGTCCTGTCCGGCCATAAATTCTTCAACGGTATTGTCGGGGCGGGAAGCCTCGTAGGAGGTGAGGAAACGGGTAAGTACAAAAAGTCCTGCGCCTATGATAAGAATAAGAACAAGGCAGTAAATAAGCAGGGCGCGGAGAAAAACATTTTTCTTTTTCATTTATTCTGCCTCCTTGTCAAGAACTATGATGCCGGTGGGCAGGGGACGCTCGCCTACCAGAGAGGAGCTGATATTGAGATATTCTCCGTGGTAGAGCATGGTGGAGGAACTGCCGCCGTCAAGGTTGAGGGCGTTAACAGCGCCATAGGAGAGCATAACATCGGCAACATCTTCGTAAGTTGCGCCCATGGAGCCAACCTGTCTGCCGTTGATAACCAGGAGCAAAATAGCGCCGTCGCTTCTCTGGCCTATTGCGGTGCGGGGGTTAAGGCCGCTGGAAAGACCGTCGCACTTTTCGCCGTTAACAACCAGAACAGGGCCAAAGGAAACTGCCCACTCTGCGTTGAGATCCATAGCCTCGTTGCCGGTGAAGTTGCCAACATGCAAAATGCCGTCATAGTCAATAACTGCGGTGGCTGCGCGGGTGTTTGCGCCGGAAAGGAGCTGTCCTTCGTGAATAACAACGCCAAGGGGAATGCCGCCGTTGCCGGTGCCGTTGGGATCGTCAAAGCCGCCTGCATTGGTGCCGCCAACGCCGCCGTAGGACTCAATCATAGAGGGGAGCAGCTGGCCTGCTGCGCCAAGGCGATTGCTGACGCCAACAATAACTCTTTCGGGGTCGGAAACAACCATCATCTTGCCCTTGAAGGTGGCGCCGGAAACATCAAAAATCTCAATTTCCTCGCCCTTTACTTCCTCGCCGCCCTCTTCGCTTTCGGTTTTTGCGGCAATGGTGATGAGGCTGGTGTCGATGTTTTCAAGAATCTCATCGGGCTTGTTGGCCTCTTCTATGAGAGCAATTTCCTCTTCGTCAAGGAAGATGCCTGCAACAAAGCCTGCAGCGCTGGTCTCGCGGAGAGAGAGAACGAAAAGATCTCTGGCGCTTTCGCTGGGACCCTTGCTCATTATGTAGATAACGCCCAGTGCGCCGCAGAGAATGATAATAACAGTTGCGAGAACAAAGCTGAGAACGCGGGCGATAATGCCGAAGAGGCCGGGCCCTTTTCTTTCCTTGCGAGATTTCTTGGCCTTGGGCTCGTCATAGCTGAATTCCTCTTCAGTTTCTTCTGTGGGAATTTCTTCCTCCTCTTCTGCCTGAGGAGGAAGAGCCTCAGCTTCTTCCTGAGGAGCATATTCGGTGTATGCAGGCTCTGCGGGAGCGGTGGGGAACTGTGCCTCTGCGGCACGTTCAATTTCTGCAAGCTCTTCTGCGGTGAAGAGGTCGGAGAAATCAAAATCGTCCCTGTCAAGGAGACCGGTATTTCTATTATCCATATATCTGGCTCATTTCTGATGTATTTTTGGGATAATGACTCAGGGCATAATAACCCATTATCAATATCGCACCCTGTATTATAACATACAATTTGAGAATTTCCAGTTTTATTTGCATAAAATGTTGAACTATTTTGAAATCTGAAAGGCATATTGCCCCTAAGAGATGAATAATAATTAGACAAGTTTGCAAAGGAGATTTCGCTTATGGATGTTGAACTTATTTTTAAGATAGCAGCGGTGGGCATAATTGTGGCTGTTTTGAATATTCTCCTCTCCCGTTCGGGAAGGGACGAGCAGGCGCTAATGGTTACCATTGCCGGGCTTGTGTGCGTTCTTGTAATAGTTGTGCAGGAAATAAGCGCCCTCTTCTCCTTAATAAAAAATCTCTTCTCTCTTTGATATGGTCATATTGCTGAAAGCAGCGGCGGCATCGGTGCTGGCCTGCGCGGTGTGTTTGCTGCTGAAGAAAAATAGCCCCGAAATGGGACTGGGACTATCCATAATCGTATGCGTAGCTGTGCTTATGCTTGGGACAAGCCTTATAAAGCCCATTCTGGATTTTCTCTCTCAAGTTCGCTCATTAAGCGGTCTGCCCTCTGCCTTGTTTTACCCGGTTGTGAAATGCCTGGGAATAGGAATATGCGCAAAGCTTATTGCCGATGTTTGCAAGGATAGCGGACAAGCCGCCATAGGCTCAAGCGTGGAGTCCCTGGGGACTGTTTGCGCAATCTATGGCGCTTTGCCACTTATGGAGAGCTTTGTGGATATGCTGGGAGAACTTCTATGAGAAAAGCTTTTGTTTTGCTTGCCTTTCTCTTTCTTTTCCAAGTACCCGTTTGGGCATCCTATGGCAGTGAAAATGTGGCATCCGCCCTTGAAGGCTCTGCCTCGGAAATAATGGGAAACATGGATTTGGATAGCTTTTCCGTGGAAGGCCTTGCCCAAGCCCTATGGAATTATCTCCATACTCATTTTAGCTCTGAGATTAAAAATGCAATCAAGCCCGTGGGGATTCTTGTGGTGGTTGCAGTGCTGTGCTCTGTGGGAGATGGCCTTCAAAATAAGAAGGAGATTGATTATGTTAACCTTGCGGGAGTTCTTGCCATAGCAATTGCCACCGTGCAGGATGTCAATTCCGTTTCCGCAATGGCGAGGGATGCTCTTTTGGAGATGCAGGAGTTTTCAAGGGTGCTGCTTCCGGTTTTGGCTTCGGCCTCCGTTTCTGCTGGAGCAATAAGCTCCGCCGCCGTCAAATATGCCGCCTCTGCCTTGTTTATGGATGTGCTTATCTCCACGGCTCTCAAGGTGCTGCTGCCTTTGCTGGGAGCATATACAGCTGTGTTGATAGCATCCTCCGCAACGGGGGATGGCAGGCTTAAGGGCGCGGTGAAGCTTCTGAAATGGCTTTGCAAAATAGCCCTCACGGCCTTGGTATCGGCCTTCACCTTTTACATAGGCATAGCAGGAATAGCGGCCTCGGGAGCGGATGCGGCGGCAACTAAGGCGGCCAAAGCCATAATAAGCAATTTTGTGCCCGTTGTAGGCAAAATGGTCTCCGGCGCTTCGGATACCATAGCCGCAGGGGCTATGCTCATTCGCTCTTCTGTGGGGGTGTTTGGTCTTGGAGCTGTTATAGCCATGTGTGCGGCGCCATTTTTGGCAATTGGGCTTAGATATCTTTTGTTCAAGGCCGTGGCGGCGGTGGTTTGCCTTGTGGCGGGGGATAGAATATCCTCCCTGGTGGAAGGCTTGGGCGCCGTTTACGGAATGCTTTTGGGCCTTGTTGGTGTGGGCGCGGTGTTTATGTTTATATCTATTCTCTCTTTGATAAAGGTGGTGGCATAATGGTGTCTGAAAGCATTGGCAAATGGATATGGAGCATAGCTGCCTCGGCTGTGTTTTGCAGCATAGTTTTGGAGCTAAGTCCCGGGGGACAGGTTAAAAATGTGCTTAAGGCTCTTTGCGGTATGCTGATGGCTATTGCCCTTATATCGCCGCTGCTCAAGTTATCCTTGCCGGAATACTCCATTAATCTTGCCAAGTATAGAGCTTTGGGGGAAGAAATGGTGAAGGCGGGGCAGGAAGAAAAAGACTTTCTCTCCCGCTCTATCATAGAAGAGGAGTGCAGGGCATATATATTGGACAAAGGGCGGGAGCTTGGGCTTGAAATTACGGATGCCAAGGTAACTGTCAAATGGAGCGGCGAGGGATTTTGGTATCCTGTGGAGTGCGAAATTTATGCTGAGTATTCTCCTCGCCTTGTAGAGATAATTGCCGGTGAGCTTGGGATAAGGGAAGAAAATCAAAAGTGGACGGAATATGAAGAATAGGGATTTGAAAAGCCTTGGCAAGGCTCTTGGCAAAAATAAATATGTGCTTATTCTTGCTGCCCTGGCTCTTGTGCTGATTGCCTTTCCTTCGGGAAGCAGCAAAAGTGAAGCATCCTCGTGGATAAGCGGAGAGAGCCAATCTTCGGCGGTGGTAATTGATGAGGAAAGCGCCAAGCTTGCGGATTTAATAAGCTCCATTGAAGGCGTTGGAGAAGCCAAAGTTTTGCTTAGCTCCGAGGGGGCAGTAATAGTATGCGATGGAGCTGATTCAAGCGCAGTTTGCCTATGTGTGACAAACGCGGTCTCGGTCTATACAGGGCTGGGCAGCGACAAGATAGAGGTAATTAAAATGAACTGATATTCGGGAGGCGTATTTGAAAGTGAAGAAAAATCTTAAACGAAACATAGTGATGTGCGCGGTGCTGCTTTTTGTCTGCGCGTCGGTTTATTTGAACTGGAGCTATAATAACCGCTGGGGCAAGGCCGACGACGCAATGGTGGAAGCGGAAGACGCCGCAATGGAAGCGGCAGAGCTTGGATATGAGCAGGCTCTTGCAGAAGAGGAGGCGGAAAGTGAAACTGTAAGCGCCTATTTTGCCTCTGCCCGCCTTACAAGACAGCAGTCCCGCGACGAAGCCTTGAACCTTCTGGAAACTGCGGCAGGCTCCGAAGCGGCAAGTCAGGAGACCATAGACTCTGCCATGGAGTCCATTGCAGCTATGGCAACATGGAGTATGCAGGAGACTCAGATAGAAAACCTCCTGCTGGCAAGGGAGTTTGATGATTGCGTTGTGTATATGTCCGCGGAAGGCGTAACCGTTGCCGTTCCCGCACCGGTGGAAGGCTTAAGCGAGGCCACGGTAGCAAGAATTACAGATACCATCACAACGGAAACGGACTTCACCGCCGCTCAGCTTAAAATTATAGAGGTTAAAGATAATTGAAAAAAGCGTCTGCACCAATGTGCAGACGCTTTTTCAGTTGCAGATTTCATTAATAAAGTCCTGATTGGAGTCGCCCCAAAAGCCATTGGGAGCTATGATGGACCATGAATATCCGTCGTAGCTTATAAGCTGTTTAATGGCATTGTTGTCGGCGTTATAGCAGGTGGTGATGGCAGCGCCATTGAAGGTGGTCTCTTCGGAGAAATTATATGTGTTATAATCTCCGGAAATATCCTGTCCTTCACCTTTTTGTTTTCTGACGCAGACTTCGAAATCCTCATCAAAATAAGTAACTTCTATAAGGGAGTTGTTCATTGTCTGAATTTCAAGGGCGGTGTAGCTATCGGCAATGGTTTCAGGAAGATTGAATTCAAAGCCCGCAGCGGCCTCGGCCTCTTCTATGGTCTCCCATGTGCTCCAGGGGTTACCCATGGTTGCAAGAGGTGTTGTCTGCTCAGCCTCTTTATTTCCGCAACCCACAAGAAAAACGGAAATAATAAGGCAAATAAGAATAATGGAAATAAGCTTCTTCATATATTTTTAACTCCCTGAGATTTGGTTCTAGTTTATTATTATCATCATACTATCATAACAATGTTTATAACGCAATTATATGGGATATGTTAAAGAACGCCGGTTTTTTATAGTTAAATGCAAATAGTGGAAGAAAAATTGAAAATACTATTTATTTTTTTAATTTCCTGTGTTAATATAACTTAGTTAATAATTTACGGAGGTAAAAAATAATGCCCGATAATTACATCAGCATTTCCGCCGAAAAGGGAAACATCAATGTTTCCGAGGAAGTTATTGCTATTATTGCAGGCGCAGCCATTTCCGAAACCGAAGGTGTTGCAGGTCTTTCCAACACCGTTGGCAGCGAAATTTATGATTTTATTGGCAGAAAGTCTGTTACTAAAGGAATAAAGGTTATTTTTGATAATAATTCCATCATCATCGAAGCCACCATTATGGTGCATTTTGGCGTTACCATTGCTACCATTGCCGAAAAGGTGCAGAGCGCTGTGGCTGCCGCCATTGAGGAAATGACCGGCATTGCTCCCGTTGTCAATGTCCGCGTGGCCGGTATCTCCTTCGATAAGTAATCTTTGGGGAGGTTTCAGATATGACCAGAACAACAGCAAGAGAAATAGCTGTGCAGCTTGGTTTTTCTCTCGTGATGACCGAGCAGTTTGCCGAAGAAACTCTGGACGAGTTCTTTGACCATGCCCATTATGAGAGCCTTGCCAAGGAAAATCCCCTCTACGCCGAATACCCCGAGCGTAAGCAGATGGAATATATCCGCGCTCTCGTTCAGCTTGTATACGATCATCGTATTGAGCTTAATGCCTACATTGAAAAGTATTCCAAGGGCTGGAAGGTTGGCCGCATCAGCAAAACCGCCAGCGCTATCATGCGCGTTGCCATGTGCGAAATCCTCTATATGCCTGATATCCCCAACGCAGCAGCCATTAACGAGGCTGTTGAGCTGGCAAAGGGCTATGAAGATGAGGAAGTTGTTGCCTTCATCAATGGTGTTCTCGGCGGCTTCATCCGCGGCGAACTTGGCGAAAGCGAATAAACTGAAAATGAAATGGGCGCACTTTACGTGCGCCCAAATTTATAAGCTATGGAACAGAAAATATTTTCGGTCACAGACCTTAACAACAGAATAAAGGGACTATTGGATGTTGACCCCATTTTGCAGAATGTCTGCGTAAAGGGCGAGCTTTCCAACTATAAAATTTATCCCTCCGGCCATCATTACTTTACCTTGAAGGATGCGGACAGCTCTGTCCGCTGCGTTATGTTCAAAGGCAGCGCCATGAAGCTGCGTTTCAGACCCGAAAACGGCATGGGCGTTCTCGCAATGGGACGCATCAGCGTTTTCCCCAGAGACGGAGCATATCAGCTCTATTGCACGGATATGCGTATGGACGGCATGGGCGACCTTTATGTGGCCTTCGAGCAGCTTAAGGCAAAGCTTATGGCTGAGGGTCTTTTCGATAAAAACCATAAAAAGCCCATACCCCGTTTCCCCCAGCGCATAGCCCTTATAACCAGCGGAGCTGGCGCGGCAGTGCGGGATATGATAAGAGTTTCCGGCAAGCGCTGGCCTATGGCAAAAATAATCGTTATGCCCGTTCGCGTTCAGGGCGTTGAAGCTCCTGCGGAAATTCGCGGAGCAATAGCCTATGCAAACCGTTATAATGTTGCCGACCTTATTATTACAGGACGCGGAGGCGGAAGTATAGAGGATCTTTGGGCTTTTAACGATGAGCGGGTAGCCAGAGCCATATATGAAAGCGAAATACCCGTTATCTCCGCCGTTGGTCATGAGCCTGATGTAACCATTGCAGACTTTGTGGCTGACCTGAGAGCGGCCACCCCCTCCAACGGTGCGGAGTTGGCAGTTCCCGATGCTGACGAAATGCGCCAGTATTTAGACTCCCTTGAAATCCGCTCTTCTCAGGCTCTCATGAAAAAGCTGGAGGTTTATAGACGCCGCCTCAATGAGCTTTCATCCCGCCCCGTGCTGAAAAGTCCCACCGGCTATATTGAGCTTAAACGCATGGAAACGGAGATGCTGAAAAATCGCCTCCTCAGCGTGCAGGAAGCAAGACTCAATTCCATGCGCCGAGCATTTGTGGGCTATGCGGCAGCGCTGGATGCTCTCAGTCCTTTGAAAGTTCTCAGCCGCGGCTATGCCGTTCCCACCGATGAGCAGGGCAAGGTGCTCAGAAAAACCGAGGATGCAGAAATTGGTCAAATGATAGATCTCACCCTCTCCGACGGAGCTTTGCGCTGCCGTGTTGAGGAAAAAGTGAAAGGAGATAAGTGAAAATGAATTTTGAACAGTCCCTTAAAAGACTTGATGAAATAGTAAAAAGCCTTGAGAAAGGTGATGTTTCCCTTTCCGACTCCATGAGCCTTTTTGAAGAGGGCACAGCCCTTATCAAAAACTGCGGCAAGATGCTTGATGAGGCTGAGCAGAAGGTTGTAATGCTTAGAAAGGGCGCGGACGGTGCTCCCGTTGAGCTCCCCTTTGATGCAGAGTAAGCAGCAAAATCAACGAATATTTTCATGAATATTCACAAAATTAAGTGAATATTTTCGTTATGAAAAATGCCTGTGAATTATTGTATTCATAGGCATTTTTTGATATTATAATATAATTAGAGAAAAATGCATATTCATCGAGGTATTGCGATGTATAAAATATTGAATAAAATCCACTCATCTGCTGATGTTCAGGCTCTTACAACAGATGAGATTGAAGCCCTCTGCGTGGAACTGCGCGAGGCAATAATGAATAATGTTTCAAAAACAGGCGGCCATTTGGCATCCAATCTTGGCGCCGTTGAAATAAGCACCGCCATCCACAGAGTTTATGATAGCTCCAGAGACAGAATTGTTTTCGATGTTGGCCACCAGTGCTATGCCCATAAGATGCTCAGCGGCAGACTTGATAAATTTGATGGTCTGAGAAAGCTGGATGGCATTTCCGGTTTTCCGAGGCCTTGGGAGTCCGATAGCGATGCCTGCGTAGCAGGTCATGCCTCCACATCT
This sequence comes from Oscillospiraceae bacterium, assembly GCA_017558545.1. Taxonomy (GTDB): domain Bacteria; phylum Bacillota; class Clostridia; order Oscillospirales; family Oscillospiraceae; genus SIG459. The sequence continues at coordinate 11,923 of JAFYUG010000319.1, forward strand.
ATATCCAACGCCCTTGGTATGGCGAGAGCCAGAACCATTCTCGGCGAAAATTACGATGTTGTTGCCCTTATTGGTGACGGCGCACTCACTGGCGGCCTTGCCTATGAAGGACTCAGCGATTGCGGCGAGAGCGGCGAGAGCATAGTTATCATCCTCAACGATAATGCCATGAGCATTGATAAAAATGTTGGCGGAATGGCAAGACTCCTTGCGAAGCAGAGAGTTAAGAGCAGCTATATCGCCTTCAAAAAGCTTTATAGACGCATTGTTATCCATTGCCGCCCTGTTTATAGACTTCTCCATCATGTTAAGGAATGGATAAAGGATATTGTTCTTCCCGATAATATGTTCGAGAATATGGGCTTTTACTATCTTGGCCCCATTGATGGCCACGATATGAAAACTCTTGTTCGCACCTTGCGCTATGCAAAAGAGCTGAAAACTCCCACAATTGTTCATGTGCTAACACAAAAGGGCAGAGGCTATGCCCCCGCCGAGGAAGCTCCAGAGAAATACCACGGAGTCAGCGCCTTTGACATAGAAAAGGGTGTTGATGACGGAGAAAAGGCCTCCTTCTCCTCCGTGTTCGGCGAGTGCGTTATCAATGCTGCGGAAAAAGATGAGCGAGTGGTTGGCATCACCGCCGCCATGGTAAGCGGAACGGGAATGGATGGTTTCGCCAACACCTATCCCAAGCGCTTTTTCGATGTTGGAATTGCGGAAGGCCATGCTGTGAGCCTTGCCGCCGGTATGGCAAAGCAGGGGCTTAAGCCTGTGTTTGCCGTTTATTCCAGCTTCCTCCAGCGCTCTTATGATATGCTCATCCACGATGTTGGTCTTGATGGTCTCAATGTGGTTTTGGGCGTTGACAGAAGCGGACTTGTAGGTGCAGACGGTGAAACACATCAGGGCGTGTTTGGCACAGGTTATCTTTGCCAGATCCCCGGTATGAAAGTTTATGCTCCTGCCAGTTATAGCGAACTTCGCAGTATGTTCGCTGAGGCCATGGAGCAGAATGACCCTGCCGCTGTATGCTACCCCAGAGGCGGAGAAGGGGAGTATACCGCCGATAACTCCCGCTGCGATGAATGCATTATCCGTGAGGGCAAGGATCTTACTATCGTCACCTATGGCATCATGATAAATGAGGC